>NZ_JAGGQX010000052.1:0-199146 GCF_018613095.1 Bacillus sp. ISL-75 | reverse complement strand
ACAACTATCTTGACAAACACCGCACACCTGCCACGTTAGTTGAAGAAGAAAATCGTTAAACAATTTTAAAAATAAAAAAGAGTGACCGTTTAAGCCACTCTTTAACTTATCCACTCTACAAAACTTGGGATTCTAAGAAGTCCCTTTTTTGTTAGGTTCCTATATTTAATTTTAAGTTTTAATCTGGGATCAAGGTAAACAAACTTATCATTTTCTTCAATCACAAAGTCCTTGTATTGTTTGTAAAACTCTTTAAGGGGTTCTGTATAGGCATAAACTCCATTAATCCTGCATACTTTCCGTTATCAAAGTTTAACAGCAGTCCAAATTCATCTTTCCTTAATCCAGATATCTAAACATCTTCATATTATTGTTCTACATATTACTGTTCTATTTTTTCAATAGAAACACCAGGAATGGATATTTTCCCGCCCATTGTAGAATCGTAAGTAATTAAACCAGTTGATAATCCCATGATAGTAATCACATCATCTTCTAAAATTCTGGAATCAACAACAGAGGAATCAAATTCTGCAAAAAGGATGGTGTCGTAATTATCCTTAACAGCTAATCTTATTTGAGTTACACCGTCACCTTCCATAACTTGAATAACCTTCCCGTGGAATTTAACTTTTTCACCGATATATTTATCAGGAGTTCTTGCTAGTTGGTCATACGTAATTCCTGTTGCATAACCTCTCTTTTCTTTCTCTTCCGCCAATCTCTGTGCTTCGGCTTGAGCCTTTGCTTCCGCTTCCGCTTTCTTTTTCGCCTCAGCTTCTGCTTTAGCCTTAGCAGCTTTTTCTTCCGCTTCTTTCTTAGCCTTAGCAGCTTTTTCTTCCGCTTCTTTCTTAGCCTTAGCAGCTTCTTCCTTTTTCTTTAGTTCAGCTTCTTTTTCTTTGCGTTCTGCTTCTTGTAACTTGAAGAATGGTTCAGCTTCTTTTACTTTAGCGGCCAACTCTTTGTTTTCACCTTCAAGTGCTTTGACTTGTTTATTTGTATCCGATAGTTTGTTGCTTATAGTAACCTTATCTTCATTCAATGCATCTACCTGTTCTTGTGATGGACCAAACGTGCCTCCAATGACCAAAGCAATTAATGCTACTAAAATATATCTCCATCTAAGTTTTACAAATCCTAATATCTTTTCCATATTCAATCTTCCTCTCGAATTATATATTTGTCTAACATTTAACCGTCAAGTCATTTTAATATTTTCATTGATGTTTATATTTTCTTCCTTCCATGTCTTTTTCCCCTTAATTTTGTACATTGACTAAATTAATTGTAACAGAATACCCATTTTTGTGGAATGATATTCTAATATTTTTCAGATTACTATGACTTTAGATTCAAACATAAGAAAAAGTACAATCGTATGAACTCACTTCACTTCACTTCCACAGCCACTTAATACAAACATTAAGAAGACTATCATAATAGTGCTAATAAAATCATTCCTTTTCCCCACTCAATACTTCCCCCTTGTGTAAATCCGCTTGTTAATTATATATATTTTACCACTTTTGCGGTAATTTAGTACTAGGTATTTGGAATTTAGTCGTTACCACCTATTCATGATAGAAAGCTTAACCTTCTTCTCGCTGGTAAATAAAGTTAGTTTAATAAGGTTTCGAAATAAAAAAAGGAGAATTACTTCTCCTTAGATTATTTCTTTGTACACACAATTTGTTTTTTGTTCTTTTTCCCTTTTGACATTTTATGATAAACTCCACATTGATTGCATTGTGAGTACTTCCGACCGTCAATTTTGATCATAATTCCCATTTTTGTAGCCTCCTAAGATGTAATTTTATATAAACCCTCATTTTAGACAGCGTTACCTACTTGCTTTAATACGTCCAAAATAAGAGGGGATACCTGAATTAAAACGTAACCTAATCCGGCGTTTTGAATCATCTGCCAACCTTTATCGGCTCTATCGAACATAAATTGAAAACATGAACCTACAATTATTACGCTTGCAATCGGGAAACTAAGTGCTACTAATATATCGACAACAGGATCGAGGACGTGTGCTAATGTACTGAGAGTAGCCTGAGACATCCATTCCTTTGCACCAACCGTTACAGCCATAGGAGCAGTCACAGTAACCGCATTGGTTGACGTTGTAGCCGCTAATGCTGTCAATGCAAATCCTAATGTTCCAACAGAACCACAAGTTACTAATGGAAGAATTGCTGCTGTTGCTAGTTTAGTAGTTTTACGGATAAATCTTTGTTTTTTCTCCTTTTGCTTTACCTTATATTCACCATTCATAAATTCACCAAATTTGATTGTCTTTGCTTTCCTCATATTAACCACTCCTTATTTGATGTCGTTAATCGTGTAAACCGCATAAGGCAACCCTTTTAATAATTCCACTAATTTCTTCTTTCTTAATTCTGTCGTTGTTACCCATAACAAAGGTGGTATATGTCCTAGTTTATTTTCCATGCTTTTATTCTTGTACAAACCTTTGTACTTTTCGATTTTATTCCTATTTTCTTTCATGGTTTGTTGGTAATCAACTTCTAAAATGTGATATTTTCCATTAAATTTGAACCACGCATCACAAATAACTGTAAATTCATCATCTGATAACTTCATTTCGTTTTTCCATTCATTTGGAAATCCCAAATAGATATAGAATTGATTTCGCATTAGTACATGTTGGACATAGTTTGTTTTCTTACGGATTTTTTCAGAAGTAACATATTCTCTGCCTTCTTTATTTAAATAATAAATAGTGGAATAGTCTTCTCGATAACTAGATAAATAGAGGGATAATTGTTTGAGGATACGATTAGTATTGCGGATTGTACCTAGTCGATGGATTTTATTTAATTGATCTCTGTCAAGATAATCTAGTTTTCTCAAGCTTAAAAGTATTTGTTCCTGTCTTTTGCTTAGGGGTTTCATGAACCTGACCTCCCTTGTCAATTATGAAAGGTTGTATTAGGTTACTTATGTCCTTATTATCAATTAAAGGAGTTTGAAGGATAGTTTGACTTACATTTTTGTAAATGGCTCTTCCTTGAATTTCTGGTAAGTTTTCCGCACCGCCCTTGTCTAATACTGTCATGGATGCTGTAGCACTATCTAAAACAAAGCATAAACGAGCAGGAACATTTCTTTTTATTTGGATACTAATTGCTTGTGCAGAAGGATATTGGGTTGCATAGATGACATAGTAACCTGCCCCTCTTCCTTTTCGTACAATATCTGTTAATATCTCCATACAATCTTTATCGTCTGCTAAGTCCGCAGCTTCATCTATAACTATAAAGTGTCGTTTGCTTATTCCGGCTTCTGACACATCTTCAAAACCATCATCCACTATTTTTTGATAGCTATCCTTCATTTTTTGCTGTACATCTTGAAGGATTTCAAGTGCCTCGTTATTATCCACTCCAAAATTAACTACTTGTTTTGCATTCTTGAACCTTGCGAAAGCTGATCCACCTTTTAAATCAATAAGAGAAAAAGAAACATCATTCGGTTTAGAAAGCATTAGAGAAGTAATGATACATTTCATAATGACTGATTTACCAAAACCGGTTGCCCCTGCAATAATCAGATGTTTTCTTTTATCAAAGTCGTGATAAATAGATTCTGTACGATTAAATCCAATTAAGACTGACCAAGTATTTTCATTGATGAATTCTTTAGTCCAGTGAATTTTTTTTGATAAAGGTTCATTGTAAACTCTTATCTTTAATAATCCGTCATATGACATCTCTATTTCTTTGTTTGAAGTGAGTTTCTTTGTTCTTAGACCTTTTATATTAACAATGATATTTCGGTCTAATTTCAATGATTTGAGGTCTTTAAATTGAATCTTAACTTTACGTGCATTAATACCTGCTTCAATAGTTTTTTGTTTAGACAAGTAATCTTCAAAACTTCTACCTAATGGGATTCGGTAACGGTATTCTGTTCCCCATTCATAATTTTTCTTTTTAAGTTGTTGAGCAGTTAAAGTTTGGTTGCCATCCTTCACATTCAGTCCGCTCAGAGAAAAAATCTTGTTAATTTTTTTTGAATCGTTCCCTGCTCCACTTTTTGATTGATAAGCCTTCAAAGAAATTGCTGACATTAAAATTGTTGAAGCTACTTCAAATATCATACTTAATTCCTCCTTCTTTCAACGCCACCTCATTGTACTTACGTAAGTAAGTAGTTGCATCCATCTGGAAGTTAAAAATAGGGGATAAACTATTGATATTATTGAATCTGGAATATTCCTTGGAAGTATTCTAAGGTGGAAATTGATTTGGTTTAATAAAAAGTATGGGAGATGGATTGTCCAATATTCCTATCTATCACAAAATTACTTGTATTTTTATGTAAGTATTTTTTATTAAAGGGATTTGAGTGAAAATTATCGAATTATACCTTGAGGTGTTTTTAATGCTTGTAAGCAAAATTGGGGATATTATTAAAAAATCAAAATATAAACGGGAATTTATTATGAAGGAACTAAGAGTATCCGCTAACACTTTGTCTAATTGGAGTACTGGAAAGAGTATTCCATCACTTGAAAAGGCTTTTCAATTAGCGGAATTATTAGAGGTTAAAGTGGATGATCTATATGAGCGAAAAAAAGCCCCCTACTCAACCGAGTAAGGGGCTTCGTTGTTGTGGCGTGAAAACGGGTATTAAATCTAATGTTTCCGGATAATCAAAAATTATTATTTTTCCACAATAATATTTTCATCAGACTTATTTAGTTTTTTTGATTGTATATATTCCACTATATGGAAGGAACCTAATGAAGATACCAAATTGCCCGTAGCAGGTTTGAATCAAGTGAAGAAGGACTGATTTTTGGATGGAAATAGAAAAAATAAGTAATGGTCAATTATTTACGTTCATCTTTTTGTTTGAAATGGGTACCGCAATTGTAGTTCCAGCCGGATTGGTATCACAAAAGACAGTATGGCTATCGATAATTCTTGCTTCTTTAGGGGGAATGCTTCTTTATCTTCTTTATCATTATCTTTCTTTGGAGTATCCAGATCTTGTGTTAAGCGGATATGCCCAGAAGATTCTTGGGAAATATATTGGTGGGTTTGTCTCTTTTATATATATTATTTTTTTCATTTATTTATGTTCCAGAGACTTAAGGGAAACAAGCAGCTTATTAATCTCGAGTGTCTATAGTGAGACTCCGTTATTAGTAATCGCTTCCTTATTAATCATTGTGGTAATTTATGCATTGAATAAAGGTATTGAGGTTTTAGCAAGAACTGCTGAGCTTTACTTTTTTGTTATAATTTTTTTTGGCTTTTTCTTTTCTCTTTTTATAATATTATCCGGAATAATTAAAGTGGAAAATCTATTACCACTTCTAGAAGAAGGATGGAAACCCGTTATAAAAAATGCCTATCCAAATATATTCATGTTTCCATTCGGTGAGATGATTTGCTTTGCAACGATTTTCCCGAATTTAAATAATCTTAAATCTGGAAGAAAGACAGGAATTTCTGCACTAACTTTAAGCACAATCGTTTTAGCTTTTACTCATGCCCTTGAGATTTCTGTACTTGGGGAAACTCGTTACGGTCAGACTCCTTTTCCTTTGTTATTGACTATTCAAAAAGTTGAAATAGGAAATTTCATTCAGAGGCTTGATATAATTGCTGTATTAGCTTTGATTATTTGCGTCTTTTTCAAGATATCTATCTATTGTATAGCTATAGTAATTATGGTATCTGACTTATTTAAAGTGAAAAATAAAAAAAAATTGGTATTGCCTATCGGATTTTTGATCCTTTTAAGTTCTATTATTATCGCCAGTAATTTATCCGAGCATATCAAAGAAGGAGAATTGGCTATTAGGATTCTCTTACCTCTCATTGCTGTAGTATTTCCTTTGTTGCTTTTTGTGGTCCATTTAGTTCGCAAAAAATTTGGTGGTCATCTTTCCAAAAATGAGCTCTGAAAATAAAAAATAAATACAGCCCCTCTCGAGTGAGAAGGGCTAATATTTTTACGCTTTTTCTTTTGTATAATGCCACCCTTTAGCTTTCAAGAACTTCTCCAACTCGGCTAATCCTTGCGATCCTTCATAGTACCATCCAGTTATGACGTTTACTTTTTGTTTTGCAGGTTCTTTTTTTGGTGCTGGTTTAGATTTTGGTTCAGTCCATTTTCCGAATGTATCTGTACCATATCCCTTATAGTTGAATTGTAAATGTGGTTTATCAACGAACGACTTCCAGTTCCCACCCCATTCAAAACCCAAACGTTTAGCTTCAGCAATAGCCTTCTTGACTTCAGGCTTACCATAACCATCCCAATCAGGTTGACCTTTGACAACAGGAACAAAATCCAATGCCTGACCTACAAGATGATATGATCTCATAGTTTGTGAAGCACCTTTACGGACGTTTTCCTCTTGCTGAGCCTTAGTACGAATAGTCTCATAGATTAAGATATCAATCTTATTTTCAACTAAATAATCATGCCATTTTAAAGCAGCAATTTTTGTATGATCTGCTAATTTTTCAATATTACTTAAATTACGTTTATCATAAATCATTACTTGTCAGCCCCTTTTTTCCTTTTTGTCCCTATTTTGTCCTTATCGAAATATTTAGTTAGAAATTTCATGTCAATTCCAATACGACTGAAGTTTTCAATAATACTCATAGCTTCATAAGCCACAATCATTCCGACTCCCAATTTGATAATCAATCCATTTGCACCTACATAAGCATCAATGAAAACTAAGAAAGCAAGTGCTACAAACTCACCTACTTTTCTAATCATTCCAACATAGTTGATTGAACTATTGAGTTTTCTTTCAATTGCTGCCGCTAATAAACCAGTAACTACATCAAAAAGAATGAACCCTAAAGCTACATACCATACATTCCCAACTATTGTTGTAATATCAAAATGCATTAATAACGCCTCTTTCCCATGTTTCATAATTCCACCTCCTCTGTTAAATTAGTAGAATTGGTGATAACCACAAAAAAAGACTACCTCTCTCTCAAAAGTTGGGTAGTGTTTTTCAATTTATTTCCAGTTAAAAAAAGAGAGCCATAAAGGACTCTCTATACTGAAATGCTCAGTCTAAACTACACTTCTATTGATTTTTACTCCCCCTGTAAATATAGTTGATACATTCCCCAATTGGTCAGTTAATTCACATTCTTGAAAGTATATACCCAACAAATTTAATGTATCAGTAGGGTCTAATTTAATGGTAATTTCATCACCTAATAAGGTTATTCCATCATCCGTTGTTTTTGAAACTTCATTAATTGTTGAATTTTCTTTTTTTCTTAATCCCCATTTAACAGTTGTTCCGTTTAAATCTACAAATGAACCATCGTCTTTTGTTACAGTGACAATTAAATTTTTACTATCACCTGCGAACATGGAGAAATTTTGATTTATCGCTGTCATTGAATCACACCCTTTATAATAACGTTTAAGGATTCTTTACTTTCTAAATTTAAGTTTAGAGATTGCTTACCAACCAAATAGATATTTAATTCTTGTTTACCATCTAAATTTAAGTTTAGAGACTGTTTAGCAACTAAGTGGACATTTAATTCTTGATTACCTTTGAACCTTATAGAATCTATAAACTCATGATCAAATAAAACTTGCTCTGTATCAAACAAGATGAAATTATCAGAATATGTCCTTATGTTTGTATCAAATCCTGTTACAGTATCAGCATAGATTACGAGTGTTGTGTCAGTTTGAAATTGACTATCTTGATAGATAGCTTGTTTTAAATCGGTTTGAAATTCATCATCACTATACAACAACTGTTTACTGTCAAATGCTTTTGATTCATCACCATATAATATAAACTTCACATCAAATGGAATTGAACCAACTACTCCCTCACTGAAAAATTCTTGCAAGGTATCAAATGAACTAGATGAATCTTGATATATTGATTGTTCTGTATCAAATAACGAATTAGCATCTATATATAGATTTATCCTAGTATCAAATGGACTTAATGAATCAGTGTATAAGCTTTGTTTTGTATCAAATGAGGAGTTAGATAATGCATATACAGATTGTTCAGTATCAAAGAAGGTTGATGAATCAGCAAATACAGTCACTTTCAAATCATTTGAAGTAGCAGAATCTTCATACAATTGAATATATACATCAGGAAGAAGGGAACCACTTTCATAAATTTGTTGAAATGTATCAAAAGATAAAGAGGAGTCACTGAAAATGGTCTGTTTTGTATCTGCACCAACAGACGAGTCTGAATAGATAATCTGTTTTGTATCCGTACTAATAAGTGAATCAGAATAAATCATCTGTTTTGAATCTGCACTAATAAGTGAATCACCATATATAGCCTGTTTTGTATCCATATTTGATGAAGAATCAGAATATAATACTTGTTTACTGTCAACATTGGTTGAAGAATCGGAATAAAGGGTTTGTTTTAAATCATATGAAGTTGAACCATCTGTTCCTAGCATATTTTTGAAAGCAATAATGGTACTAACAGGTCTGGAAAAACTCGTTGAACCTGTTATATTTGCAGTTGCAGTATAACTCCCTGATGAAGAAGCGTTCTTATATTCCACAAAATTAAATAAACCAGTAGTAGAAGTGTAAGACGAACCTCCATCTATTTGAGTATATCCTGTACCTGCAGTATAGGTATGAGCAGTAACAGTATCACTATTGGAAAATACCCCAATCAGAATTCCGTCTGAGGTTGTTGTGATACTTGGAGTAGTAGTTACACTAGTTCCACCCAAACTTAAATCGTATCCAGATACACCTGACAATTCAATTAAGACTAAATCAATTGATCTTGAAGCATTGCTATAACTTGCGGTGACATTTATACTGCCACTGTTAGCAATGACTGTGGAATAGATGGTTCAACGTGCTAACGTGCTATTCTTCGTTTCAATATGATTCGTGTAGGAATGCCCTGCACTATCAGAAATAGAAGTAGAATAGGAAGTGGTTCCATTATTAACAGCAACAATTGCAACCAAAGTATTTCCTGCTGTAGCATTTGGAACAGTCAATGTGACTGTAGAATTGGAAGTTTGTCCTCTAACTACTTGAACAATATTTGCCATAACATCACCCCCTTACCTCTGAAATGAGTATATGACTACACTGCAAATTCACGAAAGTTTACATTTAATTTAATGTCTGTTTTATTTTGTACCGTTTGACCACTTGGAGAAACAATCTTTAACCAAAATGCTTTTCCTGTAGTATCTCCCGAACCTACTGAACCAATATTAGCCATCGTTAAAGATGCACTTGCTGCTCCGTATGCCCCTGCTACTCCTGCGTTATCAGGTGCCAAATAGCACCAAACAGATTCATCACCACCAGTAACATCAATCGGATCAATGTTTAAATTTTGATAGTATTTTGTGCTGTCATTGTTAAACAAATATAATTTTTGTTCAACTGTAGTTCCAGTTTTGACAAGCCAGTTCATGTTAGAGCGTATAAAAGGTTTCGTTTAGGTCGCCTAGAGTATGTTAGTGAGCATTTTCGGTCTTACCCAGTAAGATAGTTTATGTACCAATCAGTCAGGGTCAAACTTTCCAAGAGTTAACCCTGACGGTAGGATGTTTTTTATCAATCTAACATTTAACCAATTAGACAATTTTATCAATCAACTTATTTTTAACAAACGAGAATCCTGAACCCTCAATCAATTCAACTTTTGATCCTGTTTTCTCTGTTTGTACACCATATATCTTTTCTAATCTCCGATTAACCGTCTTCTCAACAAGTTCAATCTCTTCACTGGTCAATCTACCTTCTGGTATATCATTCAAAACAGCAAAACCTGGCGCAATAAAATCCATTGCGACATTATAAGCCATCGCACTCATCTCAGGCTTCGGATATGAACCAAAATACTGTTTTGTCGTGTTAATTCGGATCATACACCTATATAAACCTTGATATAATGTGGTGTTCTTGAATCCAAACTTATTATCTTTTCTAACTTCTGCATTGTAGTTATTATTCTTTGCGTTACAAATTCTCAGATTCTCACTTCGATTATCTAAACGATTTCGATTAACATGATCACTATGTAGCTTACTTGTATTCTCAGATACTATCCTATGCATCCAAACAGTCTTCTTTGATTCACTGTCCTATGCACAAGCGTAACCGTGATTATCCAAGCACCATGTTAGTCTACCTAAATTGAACCTGAGAAAGCTCCTCAAGTCAGTAATCGCCACATGTCCTTTACCGTTCTTACCAACTAGATGAATATAAATCAACTGGCCATCTACAACTATTTCATTCGGTTCTAACTTTCTTCTACTCATTTTTACTTCCCCCTTGGATAATTTCTCTTTAAATACAAAAAAGGAAGCCGCAATTAACGACTCCCTTAGTAACCATTTATTAAATTATTTATCTTTTGATTTAGTTCAAAAGTAGGCTTATGCTGCCTCTTTAAAATCAAACTGATCAGACTTTGACTAACACCTAACTTCTCCCCTAGTTCAGTCTGGTTTAGGTCTAATACAGCCATATAAGCTTTTAATTTATCAATTTCATCTTTAAATAGTTCATTCATAAAATACCAATCCCTTACAAAAAAAGTAACACCCATTGCTAGGTGTTTGAATTCTTCAGGGAGAAGGAGAAGAGGTATTACCCCTTCCCTTAATAGTTATTACAATTTAATAATAATTTTTACTTAATATTTAGTATATTTTCAATATTCTTTGAATCTATGTATTTATAATTTAAACCTTCTTCTGCTATGTATGATTTTTCTGTTATTTCATGATGACTGCCGGGATTAAAACAATCTAAAATCATTCTCTTTTTGATAATTTCCATTTCCAAGTTATCCTTACCGTAATTGACCAATGGTCTAAATTTCAGTATGTAATATTCGTATTCGGTAATTGGAAATAGCTTTTTGTGTTTAGTGGAATCATCCATCCATCTTTACTTTCAAACTTAATATAACCTGTTAACAAAGAGTCCCATATTGCCTTACAGTGAGCATTTAGTAACCTTTGACGTTCTTCATTGTCAATGATTTGTTCACCGTCCCTCGAAGGTTTATACGTTGTTAAAACCCCGTCCATCGACTTAGCGATATTCTTATCTAAGTTATGTTTAATGACAAACTCCTTAACTGTCATTTCTTCATTATGTATCTTATCCACTTCAGCCGACTCAATGAATTGCTCATCCTTGAACCATTTTACATTCTTGTATATGTCGTTACCTTCAAGTTCAAAATCACGAATAATGTATTTACTATGAATCTTATAATCTCGATACATCTTATTCTCATTAGCTGGTAAATGAGGAAACGGGGCATAATCACTCCTTACTTCCACCTGATTGAAACCTTGTTTTTCGATTTCCTTTTCCATTCTCTTTTTCATGGACTTCAACATATTTCTCACTTGCGGCTGAATGAAATTATTTTCTTTATTGGCATATAAAATTTTCCCTAGTGCTTCAACATTTACCTTACCAGTAACCGAATGAAACAAATCATCAATGTTAACTTTTTTATTATTAGCTGCCTCAAGAATCACTTGAAATTTTTCTAATTGATCCTTGGTCAAAACCTCTTTATACTTATTAAAAATAAACTCACTCACTTTTTGCTTGCCGTATGTGGATAGTTCGGACTCTTTTCTTGTTAAATCGAAAAATGTAATTATTTCATCATCACGATTACTATCCTTCTGTGGTGCATCCATATCCTCGAAGGAAATAAACTCCAGGTCATCTAATTTTACAAAATATGTTTTTCCCTTAATCATGATCCGTTTTACTTTCTTTTCTTGGTGCATAACTGGAAGGATAACTTGTTTCTCAAAGTTGTTGATTATGTATTTGATTAATTTATTATTGGAATGTTCATCGTTTTCACCCTTGAAACTTTCAATTGGTGGAACAGATACACTAATGTCGCTTTTAACCTTTACCATTCCACTTGGAAAAGTTAGTAGGTAATTCATTAACATGGTTTCAATTTCTTCTCTGTCAAACACTTTATTACATGACTTGGCACCCATTTTATTATTATTGTATTTGGCTGCAAACGTGTGAATGGAAATGTCACAGTATTTTCCTTTAAGAAAAATTAATAAGTCATTCAACTTTTTATCCATCACAACAAAATATTGATGATGAACTTTTCTTAACTTGCCATCCATTTTCCAATCCTCTAATTTCCACTTAGGCATTAACTGTAACTCCAAATGATTATGACTTCCGTTCACAGCTTCCAACATGGAAATATACATACCAGGTAAATTTTCTCTCATTTCAAATTGTTCTTTATTCCATTTGATAACGTCCGATTCTCTGAAATTTGTCATACAATACAATCTCCCATTCTATTATTAGTTTATTTTTGATTAACTTTTCCATTAAATAACTCTCCTTTTAGTTCCCCATTAACAAGGAAACTTCTCCGTTTATTAATCTGGATGCGTCACCTGCGTCCCATCTCCCAATAGAACATTAACGTGACTCTTGATGAAAAATTACATTTAAAAATTATGTAAAAATTAAATTGAAACTTATATGATAGGTAAAATGAAACAGAGCAACAACACAACAATTAACACAACAGAAAATTTTACACTCAATGAGCAAACTCGTTTTGCGAATTGTAAATACTGTATATTCTATGTATCTTTAAATGTATATTCTATGTATCTTATATATTAAATTGCTTTCTATATACTGTACTGTCAATGCCAGCAATAAGAGTACTCTAGTTCTGCATTTCGAATAGTTACCTTTGCATTCTCATATCTAGTTCTGCATTTTTATTTCCACCTCTGCATTAAGAGTACTTAGGTAAAACGGCTTTAAATCAACCTTTTAGTGAAGCTTATTCGCTACATAGTAGTGATTATTGTATCTGTTAAATACCAATTCATCTTGGTCATTATAAGTTTGAGTATTATGCAACTTATGTACTTTTACATTTATCAATTTAGTCTTTTTGAGTTGTTCATTAGCATCTTCCACTTTTGTTTTCGAGATTTTCAACCTTTTAACAAGAGTCTCCGACAAAGCAATATGATTTATCATTTTCCTTATCGTCCATGTTGATGTGGCTCTTGTAATAGAAAACTTGTCTAAAGGCATATTCGTCTATTTGGTCATTTCTCCAGTATGTAAATAGCTCTGCTGAAATCTTGGTAAAGTGACTACAATTTTCATAAGCCTTAGAATTAAATGAAATCCTCATATTCCCTTTTGTAGGTAGCTTATTAATTTCAGTTTCAATAAGTCCAAACTTGAAAAGTTTCTGCAGCCTACTTTTGTATGTTCTTGTATCAGAAATTTTAAGAAACACCATTAACTTTTTGTGATCAAATTCAATTTCATTTTCTTGATAATTTCTAAAGTAAAGAAAACATAATCGGGCATATAATAAAAATTCATCATTGGACAGGTAAATATCATCTTCATTTCTCACTACATTTGATGGGACGTGTATGTAAAGTTTTGTTCTTTCTTTATTTTCTTCGGTCACTCTTCATTCCTCCGTTGATTTTAATTTGCTGATTATATTCATTGACTAAGTTACGAACCTTCTCCATGTCAGAGAAAAAGTATACAAATAATGTTTCATCTTTTTTAGATTTCTTTATCTTCTTCAATCGGCAGCCATTCAGCATCAAATATCCTGCCATGCGTTGACTGAATACAATGTAATCCTTCTCCATCTTTACCACCCCCTTTCAAATTTCCAGTTAAAAGTATTAATTTAATCCGATTTTACTTTTTTAAAAAATTGGATTAAAAATTACTTTACAATGAAATAGATTGGATTTATAATATGTTTACAAGGTAATAGATATATAGTTATCAAAAGATAAAAAAAGATAAGAAAGCAGTCATGCCAATTTACTTAATTAGTAAATTTAGCACGTCTTATTTGTGTTTATAGATAAAAGTATCCCTATACTATATTGTAGCAAAAAAAATCGATTTAGCAAATACGAATTTGTTTATTTTTTAGATAATTTACACTAGTATTCTTTAGTACTTATTCCTCTTTTTAATAATTTAAAGGGTTAATATAATAAAGGTATTAAAGACCCCCTTTATTATACTTTGGGCTTCGTTTCCATAACGGAGTCTTTTTTTTGTTAATCCTTCTCGATCTTTTCTATTAAGTTTACAAATATAGACAAACAAATCTATAAATAGATAAAAATACCCCGTTTAAACACTCTTTTAGTCCAGTTATAATTTAGTAGTGACTATAAAAAGGGGTGGATATTAAAATGGTTAAAAATAAGAAAATCTTATCTTTATTTGCTTTTGTTTTAGTTGTAGCATTTGTTTACTTTTCTCCAATTGGTAATCCATTGATACCAAAACCGCAAATTACTGAAGCAAAATCATCCTCAAACGCTTTAGAAGGTGAATTTCATCTAGATAATGTGGTGAAGATTTACATACCATCAACAAATGGAAATCAACTAATTAATAAAGAGGAACATGATGCATGGGTAGATAAATCTATGACTAAGTTTTCAAAAATGTTTGGTGGTGCGACTGCTGTTGATGGAAAAGGAGCATGGGTAGACGATAACGACAATCTTATAAAAGAGGATGTTACGATCGTATACAGTTTTGCACAAAATTTAAATAATTCAAGTATCGATCAAGTAGTGGAATATGCAAAAGAAATAAAAGATACTTTGCATCAAACCTCTGTTTCAGTTGAAGTCAACGGTAAAATGTATTTCGTAGAATAAATTAATAATCCAAAGTAACTCTCCCTTGGAGAGTTACTTTTTTGTTTGTTTACTACCAAACTACATTACTCTATTAGTGTCTGGATGGATTTTAAAACAGATGTCATTCGCTTATAACGTTTATTCCAGTAAACATAAGCTTTGTCTCTTTCGACCGATCCTTCAGGAAAGGTATCTTCAGCTTGTCTCATTCCCATCAAGCAACAATCACGGTCAATTGATACTTCACGGTAAGTCCCTTTAATGTCCAACTGATCAAAGTCATTGAAGATTGTCATTATTAATCCTCCCTTATTTGAACCCCTCAAGCGATAGAGGGGATTTACTTCCAACAATTCACCAGTTTCAGGGCAATATGCAGTCCACTTTAATTCACTCAAAAAATCCACAACGTCAATTTGTACTGTCTCAAATTCTGTGGTCAAAATAGATAATTTTGCATCAATTAAGGTTTTCGTATTGATTAAATTCATAAATTTCTCAGAATCACTCACTATTTTCATAAGGTTCAAGGTAACGTTAGTCTGCATAAGCACGTTTTCATTTTTCATTTTTCATTTTTCAACTCTCCCTGTCGTTTCAATTTTTATTTATAAACTGCGACTGTTCTAGGAGTTGATTCTTAGATGTTGATTTACTTCAATCACACTTTAATTACGCTAAACGTAATTTATACTCTTATATTAATTACGTTTAGCGTAATTGTCAACTAAATAATTACATTTTGCGTAATTATTTTATTAGCGTATAATCTAAGGTAAAAGGAGAGATTCTTTAATGGTTAAAGTAATTGAAATAAGGCTTAAACAAATCCTTAAAGAGAGAAATATGGATCAAAAACAACTTGCTGAAATGACTGGATTAACCACTCGAACAATAAGTGAAATTTGCACACAAAAAACACAACGATACCCTAAAAGAGCCATTGAATTAATTTGTGATGCACTAAAAATAGATGACGCGAATGAATTATTTCATTTACATGATGTAAGTGAAAAATAAAATACTAAAGTCCTAGTTTTAATTGTGTGAATAGTTGAATCTGAAGAAAAACAAAAAGACGATGCAGAAGCACCGCCTTTTTTAGTTATACAGACAATTAAGAGCCTTATTTTTGTGGTCACAAGTGGTCACATTGTACTTAATTTTGTGACCATTTCCAATTTACGCTAAACGGAATACAATCCCGTGTCCGCCTTTTGGATATTCCCATTTAATGTTCTGGTATGGGCAGCCGATCCGGCAGCTTCCACATTCATGGCAGCCTTCGTAGCCAACCTGCATCCGTGTTCCTTCCCACTTATAAACCTCTGCTGGGCAAAATACTGTACAAATTTTATCGGGACATTGTGTCATGCATACATCATGATCCAGTACGGTCAAATGAGATTTTGTATCACATTTAAAACGGAGCAGATACTGTTTTTCCTCGATATTCTTCGTTGACATTATTTCACCGCCTTCCAAGCACGATAGATATCTTGCAATACTCTAATTGTTCCTCTTTCCGCAGTTACACTCTTCATTATTTGTTTTTGTTTTTCACGCTTTGGAGTCCCATCAACTGTAAAGAATTTGCTCATCGCTTTATTCATCATTGGAACATATTCATTAAAGTATTGTGGGTATTTCTCAAACGTATGTGCCGCATCCTTGTACTTCTCTAAATCCTTCATTATGAAACTACTATTAAGCGCGTCACGGTAGCTATTTAAGCTTGATTCACTGAAGTCACCACTTTTATGTGCCTGAACTACGGCTTCAGCAGCCATCTTTCCTGATGACATCGCCATGTTCGAACCTTCACGATGAATGGCATTTACTAGCTGTGCTGCATCACCAACGACAATAACTCCATTACCAGCTACTTTCGGTACCGAACGATAACCACCTTCAGGAATGAGATGAGCAAGATACTCAGCAGATTCCCCACCAGCAAGCATTGGCTTGACCATGGGGTGAGTTTTTAAGTAGTCTAGAAGCTCATATGGCTTGATTTTCGCTTTTATCATGCTCGATAGTGTTGTACCAACTCCGATATTCAAGCTCTCTTTATTCGTGTAAACAAAAGCGGTTCCAAGATTACCCTTTGTTGAATCACCAAAGATTTCAATTGTACACCCCTGGTTGTCTTCCAAATTAAAACGGTCATTTATTTTTTCTTTTGGTAAATTAACAACTTCCATTACTGTTAAGGCTACTTCATCTGGACGAAATTCTTTATGAAAGCCTAACTGTTTTGAAAGAAGAGAGTTAACACCGTCGGCAAGCACCACGACATCCGCATATACCTCTCCATTCGGACGATCGGTACGAACCCCGACAACCTTGCCATTTTCAACGATACATTCAGTTACTACCGTTTCATTAATAAGTAATGCCCCAGCGTCTACTGCCTTTTTAGCAAACCATTGGTCAAACTGAGCCCGAAGGACTGTAAAGTTATTATATGGTTCCATTCCCCATTCAAGACCTTTATAGCCGAATTGAACGACCGATTCCTTATCCATCATCCAAAAGCGCTGTTCAATGACAGGTCTCTCAAGTGGTGCTTCTTTCCAAAATTCAGGAACTAATTCTTCCATTTGCTTGCGGTACAATACCCCGCCCATTACGTTTTTTGCTCCCGGGTATTCTCCACGTTCAATAAGCAAAACGTTTAGTCCATTTTTGGCACACGTGAGGGCACATGCACTTCCTGCTGGACCTGCCCCAACGACAATCACATCAAATTTTTCATGCATAGCTTATTTCACCACCTTTTTCAGTTCTAAGCTGCTTAAATTCCTCGATAAGTTTTGGAAGAATTTCCATTGCATCTCCTACGATTCCATATGTGGCAACATCAAAAATTGGTGCATTTGGATCTTTGTTTATTGCGATAATTAAATCTGAATTTTTCATGCCGACAACGTGCTGAATTGCACCAGAAAGTGCAATAGCAAAATAAATTTTAGGTGTAACTGTTTCACCAGTTTGGCCAATTTGAAGATGGTGTGGCAGCCAGCCTGCTTCCACCACATCACGAGTACCTCCAACAGTCGCTCCAATCGTTTCCGCAAATTCATATAGGAGCTGGAAATTTTGCATATCTCCCATTCCTTTTCCTCCACAGACGATTACATGTGCATCAGCCAAATTGGCCTTTTTTGTTACGTCATTCACAATTTGTAACACTTTTGTACGCATGTCTTCTTCTTGCAGTGATATTTTTTCTTCAATAATCTTACCTGTTCTTCCTGATACCGGTTCTAGTGCCTTCATTACCTTTGGCCTTACTGTTGCCATTTGCGGGCGATGTTTTTTACATAGGATTGTGGCCATGATATTACCGCCAAAGGCAGGTCTGCTTGCTTCTAGTAATCTATTATCAACATCCACATCAAGCATTGTAGTATCCGCAGTTAATCCTGTGTTTAAATCTGTTGCTACGGCACTAGCTAAATCTTTACCGTTTGGTGTTGCGCCATAAAGGATAATTTCTGGCTTATATTTTTCAGCGAGGAGCATTACGCCCTTCATATATGATTCAGTACGGTAATTCTTCAATACAGGGTGGTCGACCATGTATACGATATCTGCACCATAAGAAATAATTTTATTTGCTAAAGGTTTTACTTCATTGCCTAGTAAAAAGCCCGCTAAAGGAACTTGTAATTTATCCGCTAGCTTCCTTCCAGCACCAAGTAATTCTAGAGAAACGCCTTCTACTTTACCATCTTTTTGTTCGATGAATACCCAGACTCCCCGATAATCGTCTAGATTCATGTATATTCCCCCCATGACAAAAGATAATCGTTATTATTTAGATGATTGGATTGTTAACAGGTCCTTTTTCTCCATCAACAACGCCATTAGCTGGTTAACCTGTTCATCACTAGTACCCTCTAGTCTTTTCCCGCCTTCTGGACGTGGTGGCGTAAACATTTTTCCAACAATGGTTGGTGAACCCTTTAGTCCTAGTTGCGTGCGTTCTACATTTTCAAAGTCACTTACTGCCCAAATAATTGGTTCGTACCTTGCCGCTTTAATCATGTTCGGCATTGGCGAATAGTCGATGTCATTAATTTCTTTTTCAACCGTCAATAAACATGGAAGATTGGATTGAATCAATTCATAGCCATTGGTTAATTTCCGTTTAATAAGAACGGTGTTTTCTTTCTCATTGACTTCAGACACTTCAATTACATTAGTTATTGGCGGGATATCCATTCTTCTTGCAATACCAGGTCCAACTTGTCCTGTATCACCATCAATCGCGTGCTTCCCACAAATAATCATGTCAACTGGGTGTTCCTTATTGATTTTTTCTAAAGCTTTCGAAAGCGCATAACTAGTTGCCAGTGTATCTGCCCCTGCAAAGGCACGGTCAGAAATTAAATATCCTTTATCAGCACCTATTTCCACACTTTTCTTGATAATAGCAGTCGCTTGCGGTGGTCCCATTGATAAGACGGAAATGGTACCCCCTGTTTTTTCCCTAATTTTTACGGCCTCCTGAACTGCATGGGCATCGTAAGGGTTCAAGATGGCTGGTGCACTGCGACGGTCGAGTGTGTTGGTTTTAGGATTAATTTTAATAATTTTTGTATCTGGTACTTGTTTGACACATACGACAATATGCATGTAGGACTTTCCCTCCTCCATATGATCTGAGATTATTGAAAGCGTTTGCTTCCTATGGTTTAAAAATGCTTTTATTTACGATATATGAATCGCAACACAAGCATAGTACCAAACAGTGATAGTTTTCTTTTTTTCTTTCTCGATTTAACCTAAAACTAGTGATCATTTAATATTCTTAAAAATCTTATGCAGTAGCTAAGTAGTAGTTTGTAAAAGTTGAAGTTATTACAGTTTGTGGTAAGATATGTAGTTAATCGTGATGTGAATATTAGATAAAGTAGTACTAATATAACTATAAGAAATATTAAGATATAAACAATGATAAAAATCACAGCTACTGTCTAATATTGTAGATATTTGATTTGGATTAATTGGACAAGAAAGGAGATGTGTGATGACTGAAGTTATTTTTGGAAGTGTTCTTTCGGCGTTATCTACGGGGGCAGGGGCACTAATTATACTATTTATTCCTCATTCCATTACACATCGCTGGAAGGATGTTTTATTAGCATTTAGTGCAGGAATTATGATGGCAGCTGCTACGATTGGGTTGATCCCTGAGGCATTAAGAACAGGAGGCTTTGGTTCACTTTTTGCAGGAATTTGTTTAGGAGTATGGGTGCTGACTCTTTTGGAAAAAAATATCCCTCATATTGACTTACAGCATAACAAAAAGGGAATTCAATTTGATGAGAAGGCGTTGTTAATTATATCTGCAATTACACTGCATAATATTCCTGAGGGAATGTCAGTTGGCGTAAGCTATGCATCCGAACAGGGGGATACTGGAAATTTAATTGCTTTAGCGATTGGGTTTCAAAATGCGCCGGAAGGCCTACTTGTTGCATTATTTTTAATCAATCAGCAAATTAGTAAACTGAAGGCCTTCATTATTGCAACTTTAACTGGATCCATTGAAATCATTACTTCCTTATTAGGGTATTTTTTAACCTCATTTGTTCAAGGGCTTGTCCCCTATGGTCTTTCATTTGCTGCTGGTGCCATGTTATTTATTATTTATAAAGAATTAATTCCTGAAAGCCATGGAGACGGAAACGAGCGAGTATCCACCTATGCGTTTATCTTGGGGTTGCTTGTCATGGTGTACATTATTGATATTTTTTCATAAGTAATTATTTTACTAATCGGTTGAACAAAAAAAAATATCACTCTCTTACTTAATTATCATTAGACTAAAACTTTCGGCCAAATCATGATCATTTGTTTAAAGGCAAATTTAATTTCTTCATTTGGCCTGGAGATTTGGTCCATTACTTTTTGATACTCATTTATTAATTCATCTAGCTCTTGGCTATATTTTATTGTCATCTCATTGGTAAATCCCCTTGTATTGGCGCTATTTATCATTAATTCCCTTTTAGCCTTTATCTCTTCAATCATTTCATTATGGGTATCACTATACTCGCACACAATTATCCCCCTACCTCTTACTCTATTACTGTAAACAACGAAAAATTAGACTACTTGATGAATTATGACAAGAATTTATATAAAAGTAAACACAATCGCAAAAGTAGACAAAACATTCTATTTCTTTCGTTTTTCGACAAATTCTTCAAATAAATTCTTGTTTTTACGACAAAATTCTTCTAAGTTGCAAGCGTTTTATTCTATTTCAACATACTTTTAGACACAATAAAAAAACTGGCATGCACCTATCTGCAGCCAGTTTTAGTATCTGTTATTGATTTACTTCTTCTTTACCGTAAATAGGTACCCATCCCTCGGTGGTAACAAAAATCCTTACAGCAACCACTTTCCGATCTTCTTCAAGGGTAAAATAGTGCCTTGTATTTTCTGGTACAGAAATCAAGTCTCCTGGATTGAGATGTACTTCAAAGAACTCACCATCTTTACCTTGGATGACAAAGACACCGTGGCCGCTGACTATGAAACGAACTTCATCATCTGTATGATGATGCTCATTTTTAAAGTTTGTCAGTAATACATCCAAATTTGGAGTATTTTCTGATAAAGAAATGACATCTTGCGCTTTGTAGCCACGTCTAGCAGAAATATCTGCGATTTCGCCTTCAAATGCAGCTAGAATTTCTTCCTTTTCTTTATCGCTTAAAAGATACTTTTCTACGAGTTCAGCGGGAAGCTTGCTAATATCCCAATTTTCATAAATAACTTCCTGCGACTCCAGAAAGCTTGCAACCTCATCTTGTTCATGAATTTGCTCTTCCCTGGTTTGAAAAGTAATATATGCCATTCTTCATCATCCTCTCATTTTTAATATTTTTTACACTACCTTAAATAATTGATATGGTTTATGCTCTAGTAAACGTAATTGGTAGCGGAATAAAAACTCTGAGGCTTCAAGGATTTTTTTAGCCTCAAAGGCAGTTCTCCCCCATACCGTTATCCCATGGTTGCGAATCAAGATAGCTCCAGTATCTCCTGAAACATATTCAGAAAACTTATTGGCAAGTGTCGGGATATGGGCAAAATTGTGAATAATTGGTATTGTTAAGACTGCGTCCTCTTCCCACTTATCAAAAGCCTTGATCAACTCTTGCCCTTTAAATGTAACCTCACCATTATCACCATAAACTTCTGAGATCACATTATTATCAATCGTATGCACATGGAGACTGCAGCCAGCATTGGTTCGACGATAAATTTCGACATGAAGAAGTGTCTCTGCTGAAGGCTTTAAATGTGTTTCTTCAACTGCACGGCCAAATTCATCAACGAGTAAAAAATCTTCATCTGTTCGCTTCCGTTTATCCTTTCCACTTGCTGTTACTAAAAATTGAAGCGGATGATTACTTACTTTAATCGCCAAGTTACCGCTCGTACCCATAAACCAATCACGCTCAGCTAACTCATCCTTTACATCGGCTAATTCGTTCCATCTTTCATTTAGCATGTTAGTTCATCCACCTCAATTCTTTTTTTAATTTCCTCGATACAATCAAAAAAAGAAGTAAATCCTTGATGATTGATGCCCCATTCCACACATTTTTCCTGAAGTAAATCTCTTGCAAACACAAAGTCCGCATGTTTTGCTGCCTCGAGATCGGTTACCGAATCTCCAATAACAATTTTGAAACGGTTTTCCTGAGTGTTTAATTTACGAATAATACTTGGTTTACAACATCCGCAATCATTGTTACATAATGAATCACATTCATTCGGCCATAGAATTTTTATTCTCTCGTCTGTAAAATCCGATTCATTGCAATAAACTCCATCAAATGGACCATATTTCTCCAAGATTGGATAAACAAAGAAGTCAATACCGCCACTAACAATATAGAATGGAATACCTTTTGCACGCGCAAATTCAACAAACTCTCCAAATCCTGGACGAATCTTTGCATTTTCAATCGCAAATTCAGTCAGTTCATCCTTTAACCTACTTGGTAATAAAGAGAATAGTTTCCCAACTCCCTCATTGATCGAAATCTCACGTGAGAGGATTTGATCTTTGATCCGTTCCCACCCTTGAGGAGCAAACTTTTCCATCATGCTAATGATGTTATCACTTTCAGTTACCGTTCCGTCAAAATCACAAAAAATCACTGGTTTTGTCATAAGGTCACCTCTGCATTACCCCATAGTTTTAGTGCCGTATGGAGCTCAGGATGCTGTTTTGCACCTTCAGCTAATAACTTTCCTTTAAGATTGGTATCAATCGCTTGACGGAACGCAAGACCCCCTCCGCGTGCACCTTCTGGATGGCCATGGACCCCTCCGCCTGCATTAATGACAGAATCATTACCGAAGTCACGAATTAATAAAGGAACCAAGCCTGGATGAATTCCCGCTGATGGAACTGGGAATGACTTTTTAAAGACATCTTCTACGGTTAACTCACTTGCAATCGACAGTGCTTTCGTCTTCTCTAACGCCACGGTTCCATATGGGGATGGGAACAACGATAAATCAGCACCAGCATAACGAAGCAACTTTCCAAGCAATAATGAATGGGATAATCCATACACTGGAGATGATGTAAAAGCACCACTTACTGCAGGATGTGCCATTAGCGGTAAGGCAATTTCATCGTCTTCTCTTAATTCCTGCAGGACGTCTATGCCATAGGAAAACACATTAAACAGTAAGAGGTCCGCTCCAAGCTCTGCAGCCTTCCTTGCTTTTTCCTTCAGCTGCGATGTTCTACCCGTTAGGTTAACTGCATACAAAGTTCGATGTCCTGTTTGGTCAAATACTTCTTGCAATGCCTTTTTTCCTTCGACAATTCTTTTTTCAAACGGTGTCAGCTCATTTTCAAAAAGGATTTCATCATCCTTCACAAAATCTACACCACCAAGGGCTTGTTGCTTTAATTGCTCAACTAAAAATCCGAGATCTTTACCGAGCACTCCTTTAAAGATACTCATTAAAAGCGGTCTATTATAAACGTTTAATTTCTTCCGAAGACCTTCAATTCCAAACCTTGGGCCAGGGAACTGACTCTTTAATCCATCATCAAACTGTAAATCTAGTAATTTTATTTTTCCATCTAATGAAAGCTTACCGAAAACGGTTGTTAAAATAGCAGGCAGGTCATTAGAAAAATTAATCGATGGATAGGCTATACGGATTAAAGATTGGTCACCTTTTTCTACAGGTATCGTTTCAACTGATACCACACTGCCTTTATGCTTGCGTAATTGGCTTTGCTCTAGTTCAGGCAAGTTCGTCCATGAACCTACAGTTAATCCAAGTGCAATCTCTTCAGCCTTTTTGGTTGGTTTTTTTTCATCATGCAGTAAATATGTAGCAATTATTTTAGACATTCAAAAACACGTCCTTTCAAAAAACATAAAAAACCTCTTCAACAAAGAAGAGGTTAGCCGCAAACTAACATCTTCTCATCTATCAGCTTGTTGCTGCAAGAATTAGCACCGTGCCTAAAACTGGTTTAAGTCGGTTGCCGGGCTTCATCGGGCTTTTCCCTCCGCCTGCTCTTGATAAGAAAACGATTCGTATTTTTATAAAGTTTTTAATGTTGTTTAACTTTAATTTGCATTATCGCAGGAAAAATATAAAATGTCAATCAATTTAACAGAATATTTCCAAACGACTAATTCTTTCAACAGCTTCGGCTAATCGTTGTTCTGATGTTAATAACCCAACACGGACATATCCTTCTCCAAATTCTCCAAAGCCAATTCCCGGTGCAACCATAATATGTGCTTGTTCGAGTAAAATGTTAGCAAATTCCTCAGATGTTTTACCCTCAGGAACTTTGAGCCACGCGAAAAAGGAACCCTTTGGCGCGGTGACATTCCATCCCAATGAACGAAGCCCATCAATCAATACATTACGTCTTCGCTCATAAAGATCGTTTAGTTCCCGTACACAATCCTGAGGGCCCATTAAAGCCTCAGCCGCTGCCTCTTGTACAGCCCCAAATAAACTAACATAAAGATGGTCCTGTAAAAGTTCGATGCTTGAAATCACACTCTCATTCCCAACAGCAAAACCAACACGCCAGCCTGCCATATTAAAGGTTTTTGATAAAGTATATATCTCTATCCCAACCTCTTTAGCCCCTTCAATCTGCATAAAGCTTATTGGTTTTTCACCATCGAAACCAATAGCACCATAGGCAAAATCATGAACAACACAAATATCATGATCACTCGCTAGCTTAATAGTCTCATCAAAAAATTCATGAGTAGCTGTTGCTCCTGTTGGATTATTAGGATAATTGAGGAACATTAACTTTGCTTTTGATAAAACAGACTTATCCAGTTCGCAATAATCCGGTAGAAAGTTATTTTCCTCTCGTAACGGCATCGTAACCATTTCAGCTTTTGCAAGAGCAACCCCAGACCAATAATCCGGGTAACCGGGGTCAGGTACAAGGATGGTATCCCCCGGATTTAATAAGCATTGAGGAATTTCGACAAGTCCTGCTTTACCCCCAAACAAAATCGCCACTTCTTTATCCGGATCAATGGTCACTCCATATTCTCTTAAATAAAAATCAGCGGCAGCCTGTTTTAAATAACGATGTCCCTGAAAAGGAGAATATTTATGATTTAATGGATTCGCTGCTGCATCTTGAAGTTTTTTAACAATATGAGTAGGCGTTGGCTGATCAGGGTTGCCTTGCCCTAAATTAATCACATCAAACCCTTGTGAAATATATTCCCCTACTTTTTTAACAAGTGCAGCAAAAAATTGCTTCGGAAGATTAGTTAATAATTCTGATGGTGGAAATTGCTTCATTGTTCTCACCTGCTTAATTATTTATAAGAATCATTATGAATTTCTAGTCACAAATGATATAACTTTTATAATAGCTTGTAAAGAAAAAATCCCAAATTTCAAACGAGGTGAAGATTCGTGAAATTAAAAATTTCATGTCTGCAAATGGATATCGTCTTCGGTGATCCCAATAAAAACTACCAAACTGCCGAAAGACTCATTGAAAATGCACTGACTGAACAACCCGATATCATTGTCCTTCCGGAACTATGGACAACGGGATATGACTTGACCCGCCTGAATGAAATTGCAGACCCAAAAGCAGTACAAACAATTGAATTTCTGAGAAATGCAGCACAACAAAATCAGGTTCATTTCGTTGGCGGCTCAGTTGCGAACCGTGAAGAAACAGGAGTAAAAAATACTCTCCTCATCATCAATAAAGATGGCACGCTTGTGCACAAGTATAGTAAACTACATCTTTTTAAACTCATGAATGAGCATGTTTTCTTAGAGCCTGGCGCCGAGAAGGGACTTTTCCAACTTGATCATCATCAGTTTGCTGGGTCGATCTGTTATGATATCCGGTTTCCAGAGTGGATACGCGCTCACACATCAGAAGGTGCAGAAGCACTGTTTGTTGTGGCCGAATGGCCTGCACCCAGATTGTCCCACTGGAGGGCCCTTTTAATTGCCAGAGCAATTGAAAATCAATGTTATGTAATTGCCTGTAACCGTTCTGGAAATGACCCAAATAACCATTTTGCTGGTCACTCGATGATTATTGACCCGTGGGGTGAGGTCATTGCTGAGGCTGGAATGAAGGAAGAAATCCTATCGGCTGAAATTGAGATGGACTTAGTCAAGGAGGTCCGTAAGCAAATTCCTATTTTCACGGATAGAAAACCAGAATTCTATAAATAATAATTTTCAAAAAATATTGACACTTTCTCTTTGTTACTGATATGATTTTTACCAGTTAAATAGATTTTCTCTTATCATGAGCTGGCTGAGGGATTTGGCCCTTTGAAGCCCAGCAACCGACCGGAAACCCATTGAAATGGGGCGCTTTTTGCGCTGGGGATTCCCCCTTTAAGGCACGGTGCTAATTCCAACAGAAGGATTATCTTTCTGAGAGATAAGAGGTGCGACAGACAATATTGTCTATCAGCCTCTTTCAGATGAGAAAGAGGCTTTTTTAGTGCCTGCGTGCATAATTAAGCCTCCCAAAAACGAGGAGGTACCATAATGAGTCTACTAAAACAAAAAACATACCAGCCTTTAACAAACGAAAGTGCAGTTGAACTGGCACTTGAATTGAAAATTTTTGACCAGCATGCAAAACTTTCCTGCAAGGAGATTGGCGATGGGAATCTCAATCTAGTCTTTCATATTGTTGATGAATTGGAAGGAAAAAGTGTTATTATCAAACAAGCTCTCCCTTATGCAAAGGTAGTTGGCGAAAGCTGGCCATTAACTTTGAAAAGAGCAAAAATTGAAGCGGATGCCTTAAAAATTTTCGGACAGATTGCTCCAGATTATGTGCCCCAAGTTTTTTTCACAGATGATGTCCTAGCTGTAACCGTAATGGAGGACCTTTCCCATCTTTCGATCGCAAGAACTGGCTTTATCAAAGGAGAAACTTATCCATTAATTTCAAAACATCTAGGTGAATATCTTGCAAAAACATTATTTTACACTTCTGATTACGGATTAAGCCCTTCCGTAAAAAAGGAATATGTACAACAGTTTATCAATCCCGAGCTTTGCAAAATAACTGAAGATTTAATCTTCACAGATCCTTTTATTGATGCAGAAACCAACGATTTCGAGGAAGGACTGCGTCCTGTTGTCGAAGAGCTTTGGCAGGATGATGAACTAAAGTTTCATGTAAATATTTTGAAGAAACGCTTTTTAACAGAGGCTGAAGTTCTCCTCCATGGTGATCTTCATACCGGAAGTGTTTTTGCCGATAATTATGAAACAAAAGTAATCGATCCCGAATTTTCTTTCTACGGACCAGCTGGATTTGATATCGGCCAAGTAATTGCAAATCTTCTCTTCCAGGTAATAGCAAATGTTGAAGAAAGGGATCTTTTCCTCAATCATATTGAAACGGTATGGAGTGAATTTGAGGATCAATTTACACTATTATGGAATACGGAGAATAAAGACGATTACGCTAAATCCTATACCTTTCTAAACTATAATTTAACTAAGTTTTTTGAGGATTCAATCGGCTTTGCCGGCTGCGAATTAATCAGAAGAACAATTGGTCTTGCTCATGTTGCTGATTTAGATCAGATCGAGGATGATCAAACTAGATTCACTGCAAAACAGAAAACACTAGGTCTAGGGAAAGTCCTAATCAAACAACGAAAAGAAATCAAAAATCTGACTGCTTTCATAGCAACTGTTAAAGAAACACTTTAATATAGAAAAAGCAATCCAACTAGGATTGCTTTTTCTAGTCAGAACCCTGTCAATAACCAACAAAAAAACACTTCCCAATGAAGTGTTTTTTGAATTGCTTTTTTTACAGCATAGGATTTTCATTCTTTGCTTTGAGTCTTTGCCATCTTTTCTCAACTTCTGCTTCAAATTCTTCTAGCATTGGCTTGTTTTCAACTTTAAGTAGGTGTTTTGTTTTCCCCATATATTTTAACCAATCAGAAAGTGGAATTCGTTTGTTCTTCTCTTCAGGATTGTAAGTTATGGTTGTAACACCTTGTTCTACTTCATATAGCGGGAAGAAGCAAGAATCTACAGCAGCTTCGATAATTTTTGCACCAAAACGGTCATCAGATTTCCAGTTTAGTGGGCATGTGATGAGAAGTTTTCCATATACTGTTCCAACATTTTGTGCGTACCATTGTGCTTTTGCACCTTTTTTAACTAAGTCCTGTGGAAAGGCTTCCGAACCGGTAAACACATAAGGAATATTGGTAGCAGCCATAATTTGCGGAGTATCCTTATGGTGGAAGGCTTTTCCTCGCTGTGCTTTTCCAACTCCTGATGTACTTGTCATATGACCCAGTGGTGTTGAATAAGACATTTGTGAGCCTGTATTCATGTAGCCCTCATTATCATATTCAAGCATAATCAGTTTATGTCCGCGAAGAGCAGTACCAATCGCAGAACCCATACCAATATCCATACCACCATCACCAGTAATCATAACAAATGTGGCGTCATCCGATACTTCAATTTCGCCGCGTCGTTTTAATTCCATGAATGCTTCAACAGTACCTGAAAGCGTTGCGGCACCGTTTTGGAACAAATTGTGCATCATCGTTTGCTTATGGGAGGTGCTAGGATATGATGTTGTTGTTACATAAGCGCATCCCGTTTGGAATAGAGTAACAATATCTCCCTCAATCCCTTTAAAGAATAACTCGAGTCCAGCAAAAATTCCGCACCCTGGACATGCCCCGTGACCGGAGGCAATCCGTTTCGGTTTACCAGTTAAAGCACGTAACGGCGGGATTTTCACCTTTAATTTATTGGTTTCTTCATCCATCTTCACATCAATTAAACCTGATTTAAAAACATCCCCGTGCTGTGGCAAAATAACAGGCTTAAGGATTTTTTCAGGATTACCTGGAATATGACCATAGTAATCAAATGGCTTTTCAGCATATCCTTTTTCCTTTGCATCAAGTGCCATTTCAAAGAAAGCCTGTGCATCAGTTGCATAGAAATCCTTACCACCGAGACCAAATACGCGGCTTAACACGATCGTCTTGTTGTCTTTGTCATCTTGAAGTGCAGATTTTACTTCATGTGTAAGGTTAGGACCATTTGCTCCGTAAGAATCCGCACGTTCCCCAACTAATAATGATTTTACATTCTTAAGGGCTTCACGAATTTCCTTTGCAGGGAATGGACGGATAATATTCGGGCTAATTACACCTGCTTTAATTCCTTTTGCACGAAGTTGATCCACTACATCTTTAGCAGATTCTGCCGCAGAGTTTAATAGGAATAATGCTACATCAGCATCTTCCATTTTATATAAATCTAGAACTGGATATTCTCTTCCAGAAAGCTTAGCATATTCCGAAGCCACTTCCTTAAATACCTCACCAGCATTGTACATTGCTTCTGATTGTTGGTAGTGATTGTTAATGAAATCATCACCACTCATATGAGCACCAATCGTTACTGGCTTCCTCAAGTCTCTAACAAAGTTGTAATCGGTTGGACATTCACCTACAAATTGCTGTACAACACTGCGGTCCTTAAAGAATTCCACTCGACGCTTTTGGTGGGATGTAAAGAAGCCATCATAAGCAACAATAACTGGTAAGCGAACCTTTGAATGTTCGGCAATTTTAAGCGCCATAATATTTATATCATATACAGCTTGCGGTGTTTTTGCTGTTAAGATTACCCAGCCTGTATTTAATGCATAATAGAGATCCGAGTGATCGCCACGAATATCAAGCGGACCACTGACGGCACGAGTAACTAGATTCATAACCATTGGAAAACGTGTCCCTGATTGGACAGGCATTTGTTCAAGCATATATAAGAATCCATTTGCACTGGTTGCATTGATAACACGTGCACCAGTTGCCGCAGCACCGTAGCAAATACCTGCTGAACCGTGCTCGCCATCGGCAGGAATCAGTTTAATATCATGCTCCCCGCGCGTTTTCATTTGATCTAAAAATTGTGCAACCTCTGTTGAAGGTGTAATTGGGAAATATCCCATAATATGATAATTGATTTGTGCTGCCGCCATAGCAGCCATTTCATTTCCAGATTCAAAAGTGGAAATTTGTTCTGCTACACCTTTTGTTGTTAATTTATCTTCTAAAATAGCCATTATTGGATTCCTCCTGCAATATAAGGAAAGTTTTGCTTTACGCGGTTATTATCTGCATACCCAAGCATTTCACGAAGATCACCGAGTGCGTCGGTTGGGCATGCTTCCACGCATTTCAGGCAGCCTTTACAGTATTGGTAATCAATACCTTGAAGGAACATTTGTTTTCTTCCACACTTATCTTCTCCTTCTTCCCAAACGAAGCAAAAGTCAGGACAAACGTTGTCACATGCAGCACAGTGAATACATTTGTCTTGTTGGAACTCCGGAAGGAATCCTTGGCGTGAACCACTTAAATCTTTAAAAATACTATTTGCTTGAGAAACCATGACACCACCGATTTCCTGAGTCAAGTATCCAAGCTGTGGATGTGGGCGTGTGAAGGCTTTTCCTTCAGCCCCTTCTGGCACTTTATATGTTTTAAATTGAACCTCATTATAACCGCGGTCAAAAGTGCGGATATTTGGTTCAACTAGATGCGGGTATTTCTTCGTAAACGTTTTCCGAATCACGTCTCTCATGGATTCAGGATCTAGAAAATCACAAATACGATATAATGCTCCTAGCATTGCCGTATTTACTTTCGTTTTTTCCTCTACGGCTATCTGGAGGGCATCAACAATCGCTAGTGTACCATAATCTAATTGTAAATCCGTTTTAACTTCATCAAAATCCCTTGCTGTATTTACTAAGACTATACTATCAGCATTCAAACCGCTAACAACATCAACCGTTCTATATAAGGCTTCATGGAAAACACCAACAATATGTGGTTGTTCAATGGGACTATGATCTCTAATTTCTACATCTGGTTCACAAAAGCGAATGAAACTCTTTACTGGAGACCCTTTTTTCTCAGAGCCGTAGGATGAAAAATTGGATCCTTTCAAGCCAAGACTTAAAACACCAGCCTCCGCTAACATTTTTCCAGCCAGGTTAGCTCCCAGCCCCCCAATTGATTCAAGACGGATTTCAAAAAATCCTAATTCATTTTTTTTCAGTAAAATAGACATAATGTCCCTCCCTAACTTCGTTCAATAAAATAACACGAAATAGACATAAAAATTCAACTTCCCAAAAACTATTGTAAGACAACTATTTTTATTACGCTGTGATAAAAGTCAAACATAACGATAATTATTTTGAAACACATAAAATTTTTATTGAATAAGGGTTACTATATATGACTTTAAAGAGCTTTCATAATTATATAACAGGTCAATTTATGTTGTATAACAGGTTACAAAAAAATGATCTGCATCCATTTCAGGATACAGACCATTCCATTTGTTTAAAGATCGTTAATAACAATATAGGAAGCTTTTACTGGCCCATGGACACCAACTACTAGATTCAATTCAATATCCGCAGAGTTACTTGGTCCGGTAATAAAATTGATGCATGAAGCAACATGCCCCGTTTTCTTGTGAATCTCCCTCATCTTTTGAGCAGCTTGCGTAATCCGTGGAACTAAAGTGCTTTTCGGTACAAGTGCAATATAGGTTGCTGGTAAAAAGCTAACTGTTCTTCCTTTATTCTCATCGCTAAACAAAACCACCGTACCGGATTCTGCAAGTGTTATTTCACTTATGGTAATCCCGACATTAGCCTTTTCCGCTTTCGCGATATTTTCTTTCCCTTTGGTATGATTCCATTCAAATACTTCCATTTTCCGGCTAGGCCATTCTTTCTTAAATAGCGGATCCAGCCCCCACTGAGAAAAACGCTCATCTTTCCAGGTTACACTTGGGCCGCCACCATAACCTGAAACCACTTTGTTAAGCGTAGTTGCTAAATCTTTGCTGTCAGTTACATAGAGGTTTGTATGGATTTTCTTACATTGTTCTGTTAATACCTCTAACAAATCGTCCTGAGTAGCATCCTTTAACACCTCATATTGGGGCTGGAATTTCCAAGTCGGCCTTTCAACCGCAGAGGAAATTCGTGGGCGTTCAAGGCGGCCGGCAATTTGATTTAAAAATTTATCCCGATTTTGAATCGTCCCTACCATGATTATTGGCCTCCTTTTTCACGGTTTTTAAACCAATCTCTGAATCGCTCTTTATTTGGTGCCGGAAACTCACGAATATCTGTCCAAGCCTTTAATGGACCTGGCCCTTTTGATATTTTCTCTCCAACCGTAAACGGGTTCATTGCAGCTGGTGTCATTTTCGAACCAAGCTTGTATAAGAGTGGTGATGCTGCCCCTAAACCAAAAGCCTTCATTGCCAGTTTCTCGGAAATAGGTGCTTTTCCTTCTTTTTCGACAATGATTTCACGGTGTTTGTGGAGAAGGTTATGTAACGGTATTTTTACCGGACATACCTCTGTGCAAGCACCACATAGAGTTGATGCGTAAGGCAATTCTTTGAATTCGTCATATCCACCTAATAAAGGAGAAAGGACCGCACCTATTGGGCCAGAATAGATCGAGCCGTAGGAGTGGCCGCCCACATGACGATACACAGGGCATACATTAATACATGCAGCACAACGGATACATTGCAATACCGACTTGAATTCCCCGCCAAGTATGTTGGATCTGCCATTATCGACAATGACAAGGTGAAATTCCTCCGGACCATCCGCATCCAATGCTTCTTTTGGTCCTGTTAACACGGTAATATAACTGGTTAATTTTTGCCCTACGGCGCTTCTCGTTAATAAACTAACAAGAACTTCCATCTCTTCAAAGGTTGGGACAAGTCTTTCCATACCCATGACGGTAATTTGTGTTTTTGGTAACGCGGTAACTAAATCAGCATTTCCTTCATTCGTCACTAAACTAAAAGAACCGGTCTCTGCCACTGCAAAGTTACATCCGGTTATACCAATATCAGCTGATAGGTATTCCTTCCTAAGCATTTCACGTGCATGCCAGGCTAATTCTTCTGGTTTTGAAGTCTTTTTATAACCAAGCTTTTCAGTAAACACGTCACGAATTTGTTCTTTATTTTTATGCAGGGCGGGCACGACAATATGAGATGGCGGATCATGATCATCAACTTGAAGAATGTATTCGCCTAGATCCGTTTCAATTACCTCACAGCCTTCTTGTTCCAGCATTGCATTTAAGCTTATTTCCTCTGTTACCATTGATTTGGATTTAACAATTTTCTTTGCTTCTTTTTTCTTAACTATTTCACGAATATAATCATTAGCTTCTTCCTTGGTCTGAGCAAAAAATACATGTCCACCCCGCTTAGCTACATTTTCACTTAATTGCTCTAAGTAATAATCTAAGTGCTCTAACACATGTTGACGAATTTCTTCCCCGTGTGAGCGCCACTCTTCCCAGTTTCCTAATTCTTCTGTTGCAACACGCCTTTTTACGCCCATACCGTCCTGTGCTCCTGCAACGGCACCCCGCATGAAGTCATCATGGATCCCTTTATCAACACGTTCTTTAAATTGATCCGTGCTAATCTTCATTGACATACGACCATTCCTCCACTCAAGTCAATTATTAAGCAAGTAAATAACTATCCACGGCTATTTAATACCTCAGCAATATGCAGCACTTTGATTGGCTTTCCTACTCGATCTATCCGTCCACCTATATTCATTAAGCATGCTGCATCAGCACCGATTAGGTATTCAGCACCGGTTTCTTCAACATGGCGAACTTTTTCATCGACCATTTGCTCTGAGATTTGTGCCATTTTAACCGAAAAAGTTCCGCCGAATCCACAGCATTGTTCCTTTCCAGGCAATTCAGTAAACTTAAGGCCTTTTACATTGCTTAAAAGAACCATAGGAGCTTTTTTAACTCCTAACAATCTCGTCATGTGACAAGAGGTATGGTATGTTACACTTCCTTCAAAACGGGCACCAACATCTTCAATTTTCATGACATCTACAATAAATTGTGTAAGTTCAAATGACTTTTCCGCCAATTTTTTTGCTTTTGGTTCCCAAACAGGGTCGCCCTTAAATATATGTGGATATTCGTGGAACATTGTGATGCAAGAACCGGATGGAGATACTATGTACTCGGCATCTATAAAAGTGTCAATCATACGCTTCATTGCTTCTTTTGATTCTTTAACATAACCACTATTATATGATGGCTGTCCACAGCATACTTGGGATTCAGGAAAATCTATTTCACATCCAAGCCTTTCAAGCAATTCTACTGTTGCTTTCCCTACATTACTTTGAAACATATCTACAATACAAGTCGCAAAAAGTGTAACCTTCATGTTTGTCTTCCTCTCCTAAATATCTGATTTTCTTCAAATCATGCAGGTGAACTGGTCATCAGATGACTTGGATAAAAAATATATATTAATTAATATCTACCTTACTACAATACAAAAAAACGCGTTGTAAAGAAAGTGCTTTCAAAAAATTTTTTATTATTTAATGGTTATGATAAACTTGGCTGTTGATTTCTGCTCCAATTAACATAGTGCCAAGATCGACAATTAGCTTTAACAGAGCTATTAAAAAACATGCGTTCCTAATAAATTAGAGCCACATGTTTTTAATAAATCACTTTCGCCAAAATACTACCTAGATAAATTGGTGGATTGAAAATATTTTTGTAGTAGTGCCTCAACATTTTCTAAGTGAATAAGCATAAACTTGCTTGCTTTATCTACATCTTGCTCTTTTATTGCTTCATAAATAGCAATATGTTCATTATAAAGACGTTCTACCGTTGTTTGTTTAGAAAAAAGCCATACTCGCCTAGTTTCCTTCATTGTTTCTTCCATTAATCCAGAAACATGATTCATTAAGCTAAGCAGCAGTGGGTTCTGTGCTGCATCTGCCAAAGCAAGATGAAATTGTAAATCAGCTTTCTCACCGAGTTCCTCATCCCCATTTGCATGTTTCATTTCTTCCAATGCTCTCTCCATAGTTATGAGCTGCTGATTGGTTCTCTTTTTAGCAGCTGCAGCTGCTGTACCTATTTCGATTATCTTACGAACCTCTAATAATTGGGCTATATCCTCTTTATTCATTAACATAGCTGTTGATAGTGGAAAGGTTATTTGATCTGTTTCAAACTCATTTACAAATGTACCTTCTCCTTGCTTCATTTCAATGAGGCCCATCGCTCTTAATGAGGTTAATGCTTCGCGAATGGCAGACCTCCCCACTTGAAAATTTTCCGCCAGCTGTTGTACTGAATCAAGTTTTTCACCAGGTTTTACTTGACCCGTTCGAATCATTTCATAAATAGCTTCTGCTACTTCTTCATATATCTTCTTTGGTTTAATTTTTTTATAATTCACCCATCCATCCCCTATCAACCATTTCGTAATTTGGACGCATCTTTATTATACATTTTTTTGAAAGAACTGCATCTACCATCTACGTTATCTTAAATAATAGAGGGCTTTATCATTTTTACCGTTGAAATAATAAAAAGTGATATTTTAAAAAAAAAGATTGAATTTCTTCCAAATCGTCCATATAATTCATTTTAGCACCATAAGACATCTAGTCATCAGATGACCATAACACTATTTGGAAGCGGTTACTAAAATTAAGGAGGATAGATACCATTTCTTAGGGAAAGAAAAAATCAAAAAAAGCTAATTCAGGGGGGATTAAGCTATTATGACATTTACTCAAAATTTTACCGCAGTGGGGGATAATCTCGCACTTTCCGCAGTTGTTGCACTAATTCCAATTTTATACTTCTTCTGGGCATTAGCAATTAAACGGATGAAAGGCTATCTTGCTGGATTATCAACTCTAGCCATTGCCTTAGTAATTGCAATTGCCGCCTATAAAATGCCAGCAGGGATGGCATTTATGTCCGCATCCCAAGGAGCTGTATATGGTATCCTACCAATTGGCTGGATTATCATTACTTCAGTATTCTTGTACAAACTTACTGTAAAGACAGGACAATTTGATATTATCAGAACTTCTGTTGTATCTATTACTGAGGATCGCCGTTTACAAGCACTATTGGTAGCGTTTTCCTTCGGAGCGTTCCTTGAAGGTGCAGCCGGTTTCGGAGCACCCGTCGCAATATCAGCTGCTCTTTTAGTCGGTTTAGGATTTAATCCTTTATATGCTGCTGGGCTTTGTCTAATTGCAAATACTGCTCCTGTTGCATTCGGAGCAATTGGTGCGCCAATCATTGCCATGGAAGGTCCAACTGGAGTTGCAGCTACTGAAATCTCCAAGATGGTGGGTCGCCAGTTGCCTTTTCTATCTGTCTTTATCCCATTTTACTTAGTATTTATTATGGCAGGTTGGAAAAAAACGAAAGAAGTAATGCCAGCCATTCTTGTTTCGGGAGTAGCCTTTGCCCTGACACAGTTTTTTACTTCTAACTTTATGGGACCAGAACTTCCAGATATCTTATCAGCGCTAGTTTCATTATTCGCACTTGCCATCTTCTTAAAATTCTGGAAGCCAAAAACTATTTTCCGTTTTTCTTCTGAACAAGAGCTTGCTGCTACATCAACCGCAAAGAAATTAAAAACCCAAGACGTAAAACATACGGGAGGGCAAATTTTCAAGGCATGGTCCCCTTTCTTATTGTTAACAGGAATCATAACTTTATGGGGTATGCCTACTATTAAACTAGCGTTAACTGGTCATTATGAAGGTGCAAATGCCATCTTAAAAGCTATTAATTCCATCGGACACGCATTAACCTTTATTCCAAATGTACCATTAATCAATAATAAAATTATCAACAGTGCTGGTGCTCCAATTCCTGCATTTTATAAACTTGAGATTCTGGGTGCCGCAGGTACTGCAATATTAATCGCGGCATTCTTGACAAAATTCATTGTTGGCATCTCTTGGAAAAATTGGCTTGTTACATTTGGAGAAACCATTAATGAATTAAAGTATCCAGTTATTACAATTGCTGCTGTTGTTGGATTTGCGTATGTCACGAATGCCTCTGGTATGAGCACTACTCTTGGAATGACACTTGCCAAAACAGGTTCATTACTATTTCCGTTTTTCTCGCCTTTCCTTGGCTGGCTTGGAGTGTTTATTACTGGTTCTGATACTTCTGCAAACTTATTATTCGGTAACCTGCAAAAAATCACAGCAACTTCCGTCGGAATGGACCCAGTACTTGCCCTTGCAGCCAACTCTTCAGGCGGGGTAACTGGAAAAATGATTTCACCACAATCTATTGCAGTTGCCTGTGCAGCAGTAGGATTAGCAGGAAAAGAATCCGAGTTATTCCGCTTCACTATTAAACATAGCTTTTTCCTTGTCATTATTGTGGGAATTCTTACCTTCCTACAAAACGGTGTATTATCTTGGATGATACCTTAACCTTATCAACACATGAAAGCTCATGCCCAAGCGGCATGGGCTTTTTGATTGTTTGCTTCCTATCCTTTTGGTCTAAAATAAGTTATAATAATATATTGTTTTCATTTATGTAAAGGAGTTTTTTTATGAATGTTATTTGTTCTACTTTGAATGCTAAGTATATACATACTAACTTAGCGATTCGATATTTAAAGGCTTATGCAGCACCAGAATTCAATATACAGATCAAAGAATATACAATAAAGGACCCGGTCTTAAATATCGTAACAGATCTTTATCAACTGAATCCTGAAGTCATTGGATTTAGCTGTTATATATGGAACATCGAGGAAACCATTAAGGTTGTAAATTTGATAAAAAAAGTGGATCCATCGATAATTATTGTTCTTGGCGGCCCTGAGGTAACTTATGATACCCGCGAATGGATGGAGAAGATCCCTGAGGTTGACTTTATTGTTATGGGTGAAGGAGAACAAACCTTTAAACAGCTTCTGGCTGAAATCCAAAAAAACCGTAACTATAAAAAAGTACCTGGTGTCGCCTTCCGTGATAATCAGCAAGTTGTCATTACTCCCCAAATGAATAAGCTAGACCTAAAGGAATTACCGTCACCCTATCGCTTCCCTGAAGATATCGCTCATTTAGGCAAAAGAGTCACCTATATTGAAACTAGTCGCGGTTGTCCATTTAGCTGCCAATTTTGTTTGTCGTCTATTGAAGTGGGTGTCCGTTATTTTGATCGTGAAAAAATTAAAGACGATATACGTTATTTAATGACTCATGGAGCAAAAACCATCAAATTTGTGGATCGAACCTTTAATATTAGCAGGAGCTATGCAATGGAAATGTTCCAGTTCTTAATTGATGAACATCTCCCCGGTACCGTTTTTCAGTTTGAAATCACTGCAGATATTATGCGGCCTGAAGTAATTGAATTTCTAAACCAAGAAGCACCTAAGGGACTTTTCCGCTTTGAAATCGGAGTCCAATCAACTAATGACTTTACAAATGAACTTGTGATGCGCAAACAAAATTATTCAAAACTTTGTAGAACCGTCACAATGGTGAAGGAAGGTAAAAAAATTGATCAGCATCTTGATTTAATTGCTGGTTTACCAGAAGAAGATTATGCTTCTTTTCGAAAAACGTTTAATGATGTTTTTGAGTTACGTCCTGAAGAACTGCAGTTAGGTTTTTTAAAAATGCTTCGAGGAACTGGAGTCCGACTACGTGCTGCTGAACAAAAATATGTTTATATGGATCATTCTCCATATGAAATATTAAGTAATAACGTACTCTCATTTAATGATATCGTTAGAATCAAGCAAGTTGAGGATGTTTTGGAAAAGTATTGGAATGCTCACCGGATGGATGAAACAGTTGAATTCTTAATAACAAATGTTTTTCCATCCCCTTTTGATTTCTTCCAACAGTTTGGTTCCTACTGGGAAAAACAAGGCTGGTCCAGAATTGGTCATCAGCTTGAGGATTTATTCCGCAGACTTCATGCGTTTTTGGGCCATCAAAAGGTTAATGACCTAGATGTGTTAATAGGCCTGATGAAATATGATTATCTAAAGAACCATAAATACAAACCGAGAAAACCTTGGTGGGAAGCTAGCTTTGATAAGGAAAAGCGAACACAAATTTACAAACAAATTTCTGAACACCCTTCGATGTTAGGACCATCGTTTATTGATCTAGGCCTTGATGAAAAGGACTTATATAAACATACCATGTTGGAAGAAATATCCTTCGATTTAGCATTGTATCAAACAACTGGTAAGATTAATAAACAGCCTTCCTGTGTATTAGCTTATTTTGACCCCATGAAGGGCCGTACACTAATATTTTCATTTCTTGAGAACTAACTAAAGCCGGCATTGCCGGCTTATTTCTTTTTATTGTTTTTCTTCTCTTTTTGTGAAACCTGGAGAATATCATATAATTTTGTGCCGTTAACATCGCCAAATTCAATGCTGAATTCTTCAGTCGGAATACGGGGTGGAGTTTTACGGCGGCTTTTCATTAGCTTCTTCCCTTTTTTCCTAATTTTGAATTTCGATTTTGAAACCTTATAGCATTGTTATTATCGGTAAATTCCGCAGAAAATTCACTTTCCTGAACATTTTTATGTGGTGTTTTTGTATATTTTTCTACTGCATCAAATTCTGCTTTGCGCTTTGCCATGGAATAATCCTCCCTTAAAAATTAATCTTACTACTTTAGTTTTTAACAAAAATAGAGTTATCATTCCTTTCCTTATTTTTCATAAATAAAATCCCATGACTCGAAGAAAATAAGAAAAAACAGGAGTGATGCAAAAATGAAAAATGCGAAGAATACACAGTCTGCGGATCAGGTAAGCATGAATGAAACGATGCCACATCAAATTAATGCCCCAAGCTTTGAAGGTACTGGGATAAAGATGGAACCTCCTTTTGTAAATAAACATGGTGTAACTATTGGTGATAGTATTTACGCCTCTTCTAATTCACCATTAGAAAACTGGACAAAGGATACAGACCCAGCTATCATGGCTGGAGATGAATGGGTTCACCCTACAAATGATATCGGCTGGAACACAGCTGAAAATCGTGACTTATTAGAAAGTAAAAAGAAACCAAAGGCTTACCCTTTTATGCATCCCACAAAAGATGTTAGTAAAGGAAGCGATTAACATTAAAGAGTCGGGACCTTCCATTAGGGCATAAGCAGAATTTAATTTCCAATACCGAAAAACATTACCACTTATAAATCACAAAAATAAATAAATAATACTTATACAGAGGTGAAATTATCTCTGTACCGAAAATAAGGAGTTGAATAAAATGGCCAATAGCAGTAACAAGTTGTTAGTGCCTGGGATTGAACAATATTTAGACCAGGTAAAATACGAAATTGCCCAAGAATTCGGCGTTAATTTAGGTTCAGATACTGTTTCAAGAGCAAACGGGTCTGTAGGTGGCGAAATTACAAAACGCCTTGTTCAACAAGCTCAAGCACAAATTTCTGGACAATTCACTCAAAAATAATTTAATAAATATGGAAAAAAGTCCGGGATAATATATCCGGACTTTATTTATTCTTTTGATTGTGTTTATATTTTTGGTAACTTTCCCCATTTTGTTTTTCGCTGTTTTTCTCTTTATACTTTTGGTTATATTCCCTTTGATGTTCTCCGATATTTCTGTCTTTCCCTTTTTGACTGTCTTTCTCTTTATTTATTTCGTTGCTTTTTGATTTTTGATTTCCAGATGATTTTTCCCTTTGATTATTTTGCTTTTTGGGTTGTTGTTGTTTCTGTTTTAGTTGACCCTCTTCGATCTTTTTTAACTGCCCAGGTGGTATGGATTTGCCGTTCAACCATTTTTTTTCAGTTTGCTTTTTATTTCCTGCAATCCCATTGTTTTCGATGGCCTTATTTTCTTTTTGTTTTTTGATTTGACCTAAGGGATTTGTGTTAGCAGGACTTAAGGGTACAGCTTTCCTACCAATTTTTCCGAACTTATCTTTTGTCTTCACATTTTGATTAATAGAACCCTGAATTTTGTTTTTCTTGTATTTTCCAGTTGTGATACCAAGCTTATGAGCTTTTTTCCATTCACTTTCCGTAGCTTTTAAAACTGTAATTTCTAACTTTTGTTTGTTCACTGACGCCTTGATCTCATCAATATTCTCTTGAAGCTTTTTATCAATCTTAACTTCAGCCTCTTTTGTCCGGACCGTGGAAATAATAATGTTTTCCTTAGTATTCAAGTAGCCTTCTTTTTCCATTTCAGCTAAAATTGTTTGAGCTACTTTAGAAACATCCTCTTTTTCCCATTTATTCAATTGGGAAATAATCTCTTTTCCTTCTTTGTTATAACCAGTTATCTCTACAACCTGCATTTTTTTATTAATACTTAACTCAATACTTGGATTTACATCGATGGACATATAGGCATATGCCTTATTATTTTGATACATGGGAAAAAACGAACCGAGGAAGATAAATAATGCTGCCATTAGCGCCCAAACTGGTTTTAATTTAAAAACATTTTTTAATGTATTAAAATGATTCGAAGTTTTAACACTTTCAATCGGAAAAAAGTGGATTTCTTCACCAATTGCATATGGCTGATTTTGTCTCCTGGCATGCAAAAACTCACCTTCAGGGGTTAAAAGCGTTAGGAATGCATCATCTATTTCCATTACAACTCCCTTTTTCATGTTTCAAGCACCCCCTTTATATAATCTTTCATAAAGATATAATCACCCGATAAAATAAGTGCAATGGCAATAATATATTTCCTGTTTCGTTCAATCGTCTTTCTGCTGACATCCACCATTTTTTCTAATTGCTTAATGGGTAGACGCTTGTTCGTAAATAACAAATCTTTTAACTCCTGATTTTCTACTAACATTTTCGCTATTATAATGGCATTTTTTCGGGCGTCGAAGTGCTTAGGTGAATTCTCAACTAAGTCACTGAAACTTAAATCAAAGGTAGTTAATAATTTTTGAAAGTGAAGGATTTCATCTTTCCTTAATTGGTCATCATTCTTTTTATTGTAGTCATCTAGTGAGAGCTCATTAACAATGATTGTTCCTGCTGATTCTTCGTCTTTGGTATCATTGGTTAAATCAAAACTTAGGTGCTGATTTTTCGACTGTTTACGGATATAGTCAATAACTCTTCTTTTGATTATGACTTCGGAAAAACTCAATAAAGAACTTCCGCGCTCAGTTGAGTATTTCTCTATCGCTTCGTTAAATGCGATGAGACCAATGCTAAATTCATCATCGGTTTCATAGATATATCGTCTACATACTGAAGACACTGTTTTTGCAATAAATGGCTTATAAGCACTGATAATTTCGTCAAGTAGGTATTGCTCACCTTGTTGAATTAATAGAACGGTTTCTTCCAAAGTTCTTTTTTTCTTTTTAGCCATAAACAATAAACTTAGCATTTGCTCACCTCTATTCGACCAATTATAACATAAGACTGTTATATTTGACTTTATGGGGTTGAGCATTTTGAAAAAGACAGCACCAAGAATGGCTATCATTTCCTCTTTATTGTTTAGTGCGATTAATGCTTTTTTCTTTTCACTACATAGTTACGTTTCTTCTGAATCAATTTGTGGGGGTTATAAAAAAATTTTTTCCAATAAAAAACTTCAAACCAGATATATCCTGATTTGAAGCTTTTTATTCGATCATTTTTTTTCGAAGCTTTATAGACATTAAAAATTTTAATACAAAGCCAATTAACAGCCCAGGAATTAAAAACAACATCGGTAAAAATACAGGACCTGGGTGAACTTTTAGAATCGTGATTTTAGGTGACAGCATTAAACCCACAGTGACGAAGTAAGCACCGAAGACAAATGGTAAAAATGTGTATTTTTCCTCTTCAGGCATGGCAGAACGATAACCATCCCACATGGAAAACATATAAACACACGGATAAAACATAAGCCATTGATAGTTAAGAACAGCCCCTGCCCTGTCAATTTCTCCTAAGAAGCTCAACATAATTGCCATATTAAAATGACTTTTGGCATTGATCATTACTTCTAATGCAACGAACAATATACCTTTGATATATTGACCCATTAACAATTGACTAAAACCAGGAAAAGCAATATTCCATAAAACAGCTTCGAGTTTGCTCATCTTTTTCATCGTACAATCCCGCTTCTCATGGCATATTTTTGTAAGCTAAAGAACACCTCAACTTAGCTTATCCAGATTATGTCAAAAAATAACAGAAATTCAATATTTTTTCCAAACCTTAATTCTTTTTTAGGATGCGCAAGTAGTATTGAGCAAATCTAACCCAACCTCAGCAATTAGTCTGAATTTTCTGTTTTATCACCTGTAAAAAAGGGCAGGTATCAAACCTGCCACTTTTCTTAAGTCTCCTGATCCATTGGATTATAGAGTTTAACTGTTGGATTTTTCTCTTGGAACCAACGGAGAGCAAAGTCATTTTCAAACAAAAATACATAATGCTCATATCTGTCTTTAACTAGAAGAGAACGGGAACTCGATAAATTTTCATCGACGGTTTCACCTTCAACCCAACGAGCTATTTTCGACCCCATCCGTTCCATCAATACTTCTGCATTATACTCATTTCTCATTCGATGCTCAAAAACCTCAAACTGCAATTGACCAACTGCACCTAATAAATAGTCATCCGTTTTAATTGTTTTATAAAGCTGAATTGCTCCTTCTTGAACGAGCTGCTGAATTCCTTTATAAAATGATTTTTGCTTCATCACGTTTTTGGCAGAAACCCTGACATACAGTTCTGGTGTAAACTGAGGCAGTCTTTCATATTGAAAGTCATCCTTCCCAGAAGTCAGTGTGTCGCCAATTTGGTAAGTGCCTGTGTCGTATAAGCCGATAATATCTCCACTAACTGCCTCATCTACCGTATTTCGTTCTTCCGCCATAAACGATGTCGATTGAGAAAGCTTTATTTGTTTATTCAAACGCGGAATATTCACTGTCATTCCTCGCTCAAATTTCCCAGAACACACTCGTACGAAAGCAATCCTGTCTCGGTGTGCAGGATTCATATTTGCTTGAATTTTAAAGACAAAACCTGAAAATTGGTTCCCTAATGGATCAATTTCTCCAATGGATGAATTACGCGCCTTTGGGGGCGGAGCAAACTCTAGGTAAGACTCAAGAAATGTTTGGACACCAAAAGCAGTTAGCGCACTACCAAAGAATACAGGTGTCAGGTTACCAGCTGCTACTTTTTCCGCTGAAAATTCATTTCCAGCCTCATTAAGCAACATGATTTCATCAAGTGTTTGATCATAAAGTCCCGACGTTTTTAGCGGGTGGTCCCCGGCTATTTCCCCGTCTTCATTTAAAGGAATAAATCGTTCTTCCTCATCGACACGGAATTGTTCAACCCTATTGTTAAATCGATCATAAATTCCAAGGAACTCTTTCCCCATCCCAATCGGCCAGTTCATCGGATATGATTCAATGCCGAGAACCTCTTCTAATTCAGCCAAAAGTTCAAGTGGCGGCTTGCCTTGGCGATCAAGTTTATTCATAAATGTAAAAATTGGAATACCTCGCATCCGGCATACTTTAAAAAGCTTGAGTGTTTGTGCCTCAATCCCTTTTGCCGCATCGACGATCATCACAGCACTATCTACAGCCATCAAAGTACGGTACGTATCTTCACTGAAATCCTGGTGGCCAGGGGTATCCAAAATATTGACACGGAATCCATCATAATCAAATTGCATTACACTGGAGGTCACCGATATTCCCCGCTGCTTTTCAATTTCCATCCAATCACTTGTAGCAAACTTTCCCGTTTTTTTCGCTTTTACAGTACCCGCATCACGAATGGCACCGCCGAATAATAATAATTTTTCAGTTAGCGTGGTTTTACCGGCATCAGGGTGGGAAATAATCGCAAATGTCCGGCGTGACAATACATCTTCTTTAAAATTGTTACCCATTTCGTTTTCCTCTCTTTTGACAATAAAAATTTTTGTCCATAACCTCAATCTTATCTCTGAAACGCTAACTTTGCAATATTTCAATATGGATCAGCAACGATTATTTCTTTAATCCCGTGTTCAGAAAGAATATAATGAAGGTACGCGGAAATCATTGTATTAAGGACCGTTCATACATAACCACAACGGAGGTAACGGGAAATGAATATTATAAAAATTGATCAGCAGACCATAAATTTATTGCATAAAGCCTTTGATATTGTTTTAAAGGAGAACAACATTTCTTATAAAAAAATTGGAATTGCTGAAGAAGGTGAACAGCTATTATTTTTGTATGAAGGAAAAGACGAAAAAGTTCATGTTTTTAAATGGAGTAAAGCATCGAGTATAGGTGCAAGTATTGGTGTGATTGCTCAGAGTGTATTGATGCCAATTATTCCACATCTACGTCTATTATCCTAATCTTTATAAAAGACACAACACCTATTCAAAAAAGTGCTGGTGATTTTTCATTACCACACAAAAGTTTCCCAACGATTCCCACATCCATTTTTCTGGAAATCCCTTTATAATAGAGTAGTATTCTGTTGAAGGAGATGAAGGCATTGAATCAAGGTATACGAAAAGTTTCAAAGTTTATTCCGCTAATTGCAGCGTTTATATTGGTTATTGCAGGAACGATCTGGGTCGTCCAGACCACAAATAATGAAGTCGCTATTCCCTTCTCTTCTGTTGAGAAAACCATACAAGATCAACAAGGAAAAGTAGTTAAACTAATTGAAAAACCTGATGGGAGCCTTTATATTCAAACAAGGGAAGGCAAATTTATTTCCCATGTTCCTCCCAATAGTCAAATGTTAGACAAACTGGTTGGAAAATATAATATCGAATACTCATACTCCACTAGCAGTAAATATGGAAAGTGGATTTTGGGTGGCGTTATTCTTCTTCTGGCTGGAGCAGCATTCGCTCTTCAAAAAACAAAGGGCAGCCTCGGATTAAATAATTCAATGAAAAATAGTGTCGCCAATTCTCGCGCACTTCCTTCTATTAGCTTAAAAGATGTAGGTGGCCTCGGAGACGAAATGAAGGAAGAAATATTACAAACACTTACTACCCTTAAAGAACCGGAACGAGCAACAAAATTAGGAATTAAACCACCGAAAGGCATACTGTTGTATGGACCGCCTGGTACTGGTAAAACCTTACTTGCACAAGCAATTGCTCGTGAACTAAATGCTTCATTTTTTACAGCCAGTGGATCAGCTTTTAATGAAATGTTCATTGGTGTAGGGGCCAGTCGGGTCCGTTCCTTGTTTAAAACGGCTAGAAAACAAAGTCCAGCTGTTATTTTCATCGATGAAGTAGATGCTCTAGCTGCTAAAAGAAAGGCACATGGTGGCGAGGAAGCAGAAAAAACATTAACTGAATTACTTGTACAGCTTGATGGCGGACATTCAAATGATGGAATTCTATTTATTGCTGCAACCAATAGAAAAGACTTGCTTGATGATGCCTTTCTGCGACCAGGGAGAATCGACTTCTCCTTTCATGTACCGCTGCCCGATACAAAAGGCAGAAGAGAAATCATTGGTATTCATGCTAAAGGTAAGTCTTTTGCTAAAGATGTACTGTCAAAATTAGATGAATTAGCAGAAAGCACCTCTGGTTTTTCAGGTGCAGAGCTTCAGTCCCTTTTTGAAACGGCAAGTAGGAGAGCCGTTCGAAACGGGCAGGATATGATTAAGAAGCATGATCTTGACTATGCCCTGGATAGAACCATTTTAGGGAGTACTTCCCGTTCATTGCAAGACCTTGAAACAAAGCGGAGGGTTGCCATCCATGAAGCAGGTCATGCCATTGTGGCATCGCTAACGAAGCCAGGTTCTGTTAGAAAAGCAACCATTATCCCTCGCGGTGAGGCGTTGGGTTATGTTGCACCCATTCCAAAGGAACTGCACTTGTCGACAACCAGTGACTTACTAGAGCGTGTGGCAATGGTATTAGCCGGCGGTGTTGCCGAAAGAATGCATTTGGGTGAACACAGTATCGGTGTAGGTGGAGACGTGCAGCAGGCAAAACAAATTATTGAACAAATGGTGGATACCGGAATGCTTCAAGAAGGGTTCCAGTTGACCTTCAATAAACAAGATAAAGAAGAAAAAATGCAAGAACTATTTGGAAAAGCATTAGAAAAAGCAGAAAATCTCATTAATAGTCATCATAATCAATATCAGCAATTGGTCGAGGCTTTATTAAAGAAAGAAACCCTTGAAGGCTCTGAAATCGAAGATATTGTATGGGGAACGCAGACTAATTTAAATGAAAACATTGTTTAATATAGTAGTAGAAAACCAGGTGCTCATGCGCCTGGTTTTTGTTTTTATTGGTGATTTATTATCTCATGGTTTTTTTATTTGGTGGAATACTAAGGATGGTCTTTTAAAAAAGGAAGTGGACAGGTTGTTAAGTAAAAAGGATATTTTTGAAAAAGAGCAGCAAAAATATAATGTCAAAGCTAAAGATTTCCTCGGTGATCAGCAAAAAACACAAGGCTTACTAAACAAAGCAATAAAAATGGCAAATGAGAAAAAACAAAACTTAGAAGAAGTTTGGGAAAAATTGCAATTATTTTTTGATCTGGTTAAATCTTATTCGAAGGGTGAATATAAAAATGTCTCTCCCAGTACAATTCTTACTGTTGTCGGAACCTTGCTTTATTTTGTTTCACCACTTGATTTAGTACCAGATTTCATCATCGGGCTTGGCATATTGGATGACGCCGCCTTGATCGGCTTTACCGTAAAAAAAATTTCCAGCGAATTAGATGCATTTAGTAAATGGAAACGAGCCAATATATTTGCACAAGAAAACCCGCTTGATTAACCAAGCGGGTTCACCTATATATTATTATCTAAAACAAGCTGCACCTACAATAATCAAGAGGATAAATAATACTACGATTAAAGCGAACCCGCCGCCGTAGCCACAGCCACCACCATATCCATATCCATATCCACCATATCCAAACATTTTCATGACCTCCTTTTTATATTAATAGAAAACTTAGTGGCACCATGAAGCCCCAATAATGATTAACAAAATAAATAAAACGACTAGTAGGGCAAATCCGCCGCCGTAGCCACCAGCTGCACCAGACATTTACATTACCTCCTTTTCTGAATTCCATATATCCTATTCACATAGATAAAAATGTGCGATAGACACATATCCAAATTACCCAGTTTTGAAAAAAAAGAAGAAGCCCATTCTTAGCAACAAAAAGCAATTATCAAAAAAGAAAAGTATGACCCAGGGAATTCACTTTTATAAAAATCTCTTCATTTAGTTGACAATTGCCACTGTTTTTCATAACATGTTCACAAATAAATGTAGATTGGAGTCCCAAACTTGAGGAATGCCGCAGCCCTTTTGTTTCTGATTTTTATGGTATCTTATCGATTGATGACACGGTTAAGCTTAAAGGATAAACAACACTCTCCCTTTAAAATTGGCCATAGAGGTGCAGCTGGATACTGCCCTGAGAATACATTTGCATCTTTTAAGAAAGCCGTAGACTTAGGTGTAGATTACCTTGAAATCGATGTCCAAATGACAAAAGACGGTGAATTGGTCGTGATTCATGATTCAACCGTTAATAGGACAACGAATGGGAAAGGGAAGGTAAAAGACCTCACCTTGAAAGAAATTCAAAACCTTGATGCAGGAAGTTGGTTCCATAGTAAATTTGCTGGTGAGAAGATCCCTTCCCTCTCTGAGTTTTTCGATGAGTTTGCAGGGAAAATTGGTATTTTACTTGAATTAAAAAAACCGTCACTTTACCCGCAAATTGTGGAAAAGACTGCCGAAGAACTAATCAAAAGAAATTTAACATCAGGAGAAAATCATATAATTATTCAATCATTTGATCGTGGTTCACTTAAACGTTTTCATGAACTGCTTCCTTCCATCCCGATTGGAGTTTTAGTAAAGAATTCGGGTGTAAATATTATTTCAAATAAAGATTTAAGGTCTTTTGCAAGTTATGTTTCTTATGTAAATCCTAAAATAACCATGGTTAATAAAAGGCTTATTAAAAGAATTCATCAACATGGATTAAAAACGATTATATGGACAGCGAAAAAAAAGAATGAAGTCAATACTTTAAAAAATCTACATGTCGAAGGTATTATTACTGACTTTCCAGATTTGTGTTAAGAAAATCGATTAGGGTCTGGGTCTATATTTTATTTCCTGATTAGACCCTAATCTGCTCTTTTTATTAACATTTCGGTTCAACAATGGGCAGTTCCCGATTAACTAATCTGGGGGATAAAGGTTGAATACTGCAAAAACAAGATAGATCAACTAAAATACAGTTATTCGTTTTTATTAATGAAAATACTTCGTCACAAAGGTCTACTGCAAAACCATCTATATTTACAGGCAAAAGCAGCGATAGCTTTGCACAGCAATGCCTTAAATCAAGACTTTCTAATCTGAATACTTGAGTAGTAAAAAATAGACCACTCTTCGTTTTCCCCAATACCTCAAATGGACATTTACTATTAGAAAGGACAAAGGGAATGGTATCAAACCCAATTTTATCGCATACAAATCGAAAACCTTCAAAGGATAATCTTTGTTGTTCATCAAGCAACTGTTCCATTTCCTTACATAAACAATGCTCCTCGCACCGTCCTTTTTCCATGTCTTTCCCTCCTTCCGTCCCGTTGAACAATCCACTTATTTTAAAATATTCTATTCAGCAATTGTGGTATAGGCAACTTTCATACGGAAAACAGGTAAATGACTAATTATTTCTAGATAGGTTCTTACCGTTTATGTTTATTTGGGTAAATAAACATAAAACTGGCTGCAAAGTTTGAAACAAAAAAAAGCAGCTTACATTTTGTAAGCTGGCTAAAATTTAAAAGAAAATAATATAAAGAATTAATGCCAAAACAATGCGATAAATTGCAAACGGCAAAAGTTTAATTTTGTTAATCAGCTTTAAGAAAAAGCGGATGGAGAATAACGCAAAAATAAAGGCACTAATAAATCCTGCAATAAAGAATGGCAAGGCATCAATCGTCATATATTCCCAGTTTTTTAATAGGGAGAGTAAACTTGCACCTGCCATAATTGGCACAGCCATGATAAAGGTAAAATCCGCTGCAGCACGGTGACTCATTCCCAGTAATACGCCACCTGAGATAGTTGATCCGGAACGAGAAAATCCAGGCCATAAGGATAAACATTGAAATAAACCAACAGCCAAAGCTTGTCCATAGGAAATCTGATCAACTGTTTGTGTTTTCGGATGTTTTGGACCAATAAAATCTGCAAGAATCATTAATATAGCACCAATGACTAATCCAATTAAAACCGTTGCGGTTGAAAATAAGTGATCATCAATATAGTCATTAAAGAGAACGCCTAAAACACCTGCAGGAATTAAACCGACAATAACTTGTGTTAATTTAAGACGGCCTTGCTCATTAACAACTTGCTTATTGAAGCGGCCTAGACCTAATAAATCGATGAAGCGGTCCTTAAAGGTGACGACAACCGCAAGAATCGAACCAAGTTGAATAACAATTTTAAACGTGTTGGCTCCATGCTGTGTCAAAAACTTTTCAGATTGCAACCACATATCATCAACGATAATCATGTGACCTGTGGAGGAAACTGGTGCAAATTCTGTTAAACCTTCTACTAATCCAAGGATAATGGCTTTAATAATCAAAAGTAATTCCATGTTGTGATTTTCTCCTAACCTATTGCGACAGTATCGTAAGTCATGATGATTTACAACCTATTTATTCTACTCATTAACTAACTACTTTGCAATATCTTTTTTTACTTTTACACCTCGTTATTAATAACGACGTAATTCATGTAATAGTTTCATTTATTTACTTTTCGCCACAAACAAAAATGTGGTCCGATAAATAACATGGCCACACCCGACAATTTCCTCTACAACATTTAATTATTAGCAATCAATAAAAAGGAGCGATGCATCGCTTCTTTTTATTGTTTGTCATTGATGATTCTCATGACACGTCCATTAAATTTCTTTTTATAGTAACCACTCGTTAAATCTGCAATCGCAATCCCCGTCGAGCTTTGTGAACCAATGAATTTACCTCCACCAAGATAAATCCCCACATGTCCGTCGATTTTATACGTATCAAAGAATACAAGGTCCCCAGGTCGTGCTTCACTCATTGATACTCTGGTTCCAGTATTTTTCAAAATATCGGTATGGGCACCAACTTTAATCCCTGCCTGTCTGAACGCCCATGCAACAAATCCAGAACAATCAAATCTTCCATTGGCTACATCATAAGAATTTCTTCCCCCGCCAAAAACATAAACAGAGTTCCCTATGTACTTATCACCTGCGTGGATGACAATTTTAAGTGCTTCATTTGTGGTAGTTGGTATCGAAACATTAATATTAACAGGTTCGGTATTCTCATCCTTAGAGGTATCACTTTTTATTTGTGCTTCCTTTGATGCAAGCGTACCATCTTGCATTTGTAAATCTGCCATTACAGTAAGTTTTTCTTGCTCTTTTAGTTTTAGTTCTTGTTTAAGTGCATCATTTTGCACTTTTTGTTCGTTTATCTGTGCTTGCATTCCAACAAGCTCCGTTTTCATGTTTTGCAAATCGTTTAGCTTTTTTACTACGGAGGATTGTTTCATTTGAACTTCTTTTTGGTCCTCTATATGCTTCGTTACAAGATCTTGGTCCGCTTCTACCAGGGTTGAAACAGCGCCAAGTCGACCCACGAAGTCACTAAAGTTAGAAGCTCCAAGGATGACGTCAATATAACTAACCTTGCCACCACTTGCTTGTAGGGATAGAGCACGTTTTTTTATTATTTCATTCCGTTTATTGATTCTCTCTTGTATATCCATAACTTCTTGCTGAAGAACTTTCACTTTGGACTGTGATGCTTTTACTTTTTCTTCTGTTTGAACTATCATTTTATTATTATCTTTAATTGCCTCATCAACTCTTTTAATTTGTTCCGATAATTTTGTTAATTCATCTTGTACTTGAGAAATTTCCTGATTTGCTTTTGTTATATCTGTCTGAAGACCAGAACGCTGCTCTTCTATACTTTTAATTGTAGGATTATCTGCCTTTGCGTTTACTACTGGCAACGAGAAAACACTTCCTAGTCCCATAACAATTGTGGTACTTAGTGCAAATAACTTCTTTTTCAATTTACACCCCTGCCTTTTTAATTCCAATAAAGCAACCCAGTATCATCCTATTTTGTCTTAATTAGAAGTATAACTTCTAATTTTGTCAACTAGGTAATAATAATATTACATTAACATTTCATCGGTAACTTTTGGAAAGGATTTAACAAAGTGTTCATTTTTAGCTTAACTCTAAAGTGCCAACAAAAATAAAAGAACCACCATCTCTTGTTTCTTAAAGAAAAGAGATTGTGGTTCTAATATATAATAAAATTTACCTATGTGGATCCTCAAAGTTGATAATTCTCCTAAGGCGGTAAAAATAATTATTGTTGTTTAATTAATTCTTTAAAACTGGACATGCTTCTGTCAACAAGATTTAAATGAGAATCTCTTGCTAATTTAACATATTCCTTCCTTACCTGGAACCATGCATTTCGACTTTCACGCCCATAAGCTACATTAGATTCTGCACTTTTTTCAAAATTATCTTCCATTTGTTCAACAACATGAAAGATAGACTTAATTGGTGTAAGAGCGAGGTTCTCTAATTGTCCTGAAACCTCTACAAATTGTTTCTTAAGCTCTTCAGTTTCGGGTATTGGTAACACCTCGTCCTTGACATCTTCTTTACCGAATGGTAATTGATGCATCAGTTCTGAGACCATTTCCTTGTTAGTATTTTTCGACTGTTGATACAAATTTGAAACGGATTTCCTAAATTGCTTATTAAATTTGATGACTTCCTTTAATGCATTAATATATGCATCCTCGCCATTTTCCCGTAACTGTTCTGCACGTTCACGTGATAGCTCGAATTGATCCCAAAATGTGTTAACAAATGAACCTACGGCTACCGATTCCTCTACTGCTTGATTAATTGTTTCTACTGCAGATAGAACCGTTTCATTCTTCTTCTGTGCCATCGTCTTTCCTCCTCGTTCTATTATTGACTTTCTCTATGGAATCCTTCTTATGAAATGAAGGAATGTAGAGCTCAAAGAAACTGGAATACATTTTGAAAAATTGATCCAATAACGATTGGTAGGATTCTAGTTGATTGGCATATCCCTTTAAGTATGTGATCCCGGCATTCGTTATGGAGTACCTTCTTTTAGCAGGACCACTCCCGGTAGTATCCCATTCTGATGATAGAAGCTCGTCCTTTTCAAGTTGTCTTAACAATCTGTATAAATTTCCCTGATCAAGTGTCTTAAACCCGAATGCCTCTAGCTTCTGGCTAAGTTCATATCCATGAAGAGAAACCTTACTAAGAAGTAATAAAATAAATGGTAGCACAAAATTTTTTGAAGCATTAATTGTTTGATTGTCTTGATTCACCATATCTTAATCACCTCACTCTATATATGTATTTTACACTTATGAGTAATATTTTGTCAACACAGTAAATAAATATGAATAAAAGTAAAATAACAACGTTTCTTTACCTTATTTAGGTAATAAACTAATAAAAATAAGAAGGTGGTGTAAAATGGAAAAAGCAATAATTAGCAAGTCACTAAATGTTCAAAATTTACACAACATGATGTTTCATCACCTTTGCTTTGACAGTAAGAAATTTATGAAAAAAGCCATAAACTCTTCTTTCGAGAGAGTTTATGGCTTTTTCCTTCAATATCAACCAGTATTTCGTAATCCTGCAGAGATCCCACTAATTGTCAGTAAAACTTCAATTAATAGTTCTTCATCAGGTTCTTCTTGATTTCTTAGTTCTTTTATTAATTCAACTTGTAAAAAGTTTAGCGGATCGACATATGGATTTCTTCTATATACCGATTCCTTTATATTTGGCTTATGATCTAACAATTCATTATCACCTGTAATTCTAAGAAGAACTTCTTTTGTTTTTTCGTATTCTTCAAGAATATTAGTAAAGATCCGTTCTGCAATGGTCTGGTCTTTCACAAGTGATAAGTATTCTCTAGCTGTCGTAATATCTGCTTTCATTAATGCCATTTGCAGGTTATCAATCGTTGATTGGAAGAACGGCCATTTTTCATACATTTGTTGTAGCAGCTGCAAATTTTGTTCGCCATTAGCTGCAAACCCAGCTAAACCAGTACCAGCTGCGTACCACGCTGGAAGCAATTGACGACTTTGAGTCCAAGCAAACACCCATGGAATTGCCCGTAAATCTTCAAAGCGGCCCTGATTTTTTCTGCTCATTGGCCTTGAGCCGATGTTTAAGTCTCCGAGCTCCCTTAGTGGTGTCGCTTCCGTGAAGTAAGTAAGGAAATCTGGATCTCCAAATACTAGTGATTGATATTTGGTCAAAGCCAAGCTTGAAATTTCTTCAATCGACTCAACCCATATTGGATCACGTTGAAAACCTTGCTTCGCTTCTTTTGATATATGTGTTGCCGTTAAAAGCAGCGTGGAAGTAGCCTGTTCCAAACTCCGATAAGCAATATCCTCAAGTAAATAGCGTGAAGATAAAACCTCGCCTTGCTCCGTAATTTTAACACCGTCGCCAATGGTTTCTGCCGGTTGAGACAGGATACTTTTATTTAAGGGACCGCCGCCACGGCCTAACGAACCACCACGTCCATGGAAGAACTTAAGTCCGATCTGGTATCTCTTTGCCATTTCATGAATTTCAATTTGAGCTTTATATAGTTTCCAGTTAGCTGTCAATGTACCACCATCTTTGCTTCCATCCGAGTAACCAAGCATTATTTCCTGCTGATCCCCCATAATTTGCAAATGATTTCGATAGACAGGCATTTCGAAAAGTGTTTCCATAATTTTTGGCCCAGCGGTTAAATCGTCAATTGTTTCCAGCAATGGAGCCACATGTAAATGACTTTCTAAGGTCCCATCTGCGTGCAGTCGATAAATCCCAGCCTCTTTAGCAAGAACAAGTACCTCTAGTAAATCACTTGGGGATTTTGTCATGCTCACAAGGTAAACGGAAATGGAACGCTTCCCGAATTCTTCGTGTGCCTTCTTGATCATTTGGAATACTTTAATCATTTCCTGTGTTTCCGCCGAATAATCTTCATTTAATAATAGAAGCGGGCGAGGATCCTTTAGGATATTTTGCAGGATTTTTAGTTTTTCTTCTTCCGCCAACTCTGCATAATTTTCAGAGATACTGACTTTGCGCAATATTTCGGTCATGGCTGCTTCATGTTCACCACTATGATTCCGAATATCTAGTGTCGCTAAATGAAAACCAAATAATTGAACTTGTCGAATCAGCTTTTGAATAGTCATTAATTCATGTGCTGCTGGATGATGCTGTTTCAAACTTTTTTTAATAATAAATAAGTCTTCTAGTAATTCATCGGAAGATTTATAACCCGAATCAGTTTTACCTACTTGTTTTACTCGTTCAATAATGATAGCAAATGCTCGACGGTACACTTCCGTTTGAATTGGCCATTTTTTCTCATCGGTTAAATATGTATCTTCTTGTTCAATTAACTTAAGAAGATCATTACTTACCTCCACTCTTGAAGTGGAATGACTGTATCGTTTCATTAAATCAACGAGTACATTTCTATATTTTTTTAAGACGAGTCTTCTCTGCCTATTTAGTGTCTCCCAAGTAACATCGTGTGTAACATTGGGATTCCCATCACGGTCTCCACCGATCCATGATCCAAAACGTAGAAAATTTGGAACTTCCCATTGTGTTTGAGTGTAATTCTTCTCTAAACAATCTGCCACTTCCTGATGGATTTCAGGAAGAACCTCGAAAAGGGTCTGATCAAAATAATATAGTCCGTTTCTTACTTCGTCTAAAACCGTAGGCTTAGTTTGCCGTAATTCATCCGTTTGCCAAAGAATTGAAACTTCATTAAACAAACTCTCTTCAAGCTTTTTTCTTTCTCTACTTGTTAATAACGGATGATCGAGACTTTTAAGGATAACAGCAATCCGCTGCTGAATTTCAAGAATCGAACGCTTAGTTGCCTCTGTGGGATGGGCTGTAATAACAAGTTCAAGTGACAAAGTATTAAGGATATCTTGAATGACATCTTCCTTAATATTGTTTTCTTTAAGCGAAAGAACAGCACTCTCTATTGAGGCGGGTTGGACAATAGTTTCATCCTCTAGTTGGTACTGTCTCCGTCTACGAATACGATGATTCTGTTCTGCGGCATTAATTAAATGGAAATACATGGAGAATGCTCGAATAACTTGTTTCCTCAATGGTACGCTTAGACTAGCAATTTCTTCCTTTAAGGCATCATAGATAGCTTGATCGAAATGTTCTCTTAATGACTTACACATTAAACGTATTTTTTCCACTTTATCCAGTAGTTCGGTACCACCGTGATTGAGCAGAATCTCACCAAGCATATTAGCCAGTAATTTCACGTCTTGTCGCAACGGAAGACTGCTGTCATTTAATTTCAATTCTATAGTCATACTGCCACCCTTCCCTTAATCGAAAATTCGCTAAATTTTTTATTTATTAATATAACATAATTTTTTGCATTATGTTAAAAAAGAAGTGCTGTTTTTTAAAAATAAAGTTTATTCTGATTCAAAAAAACCTGCCAAATGCAGGTTTCTTCAAGTAAAAAAAATATAAAAGTTCTTCATTTTAAGATTCTTTATCAAAAACTAGCACATATGTTTTTCGATCATCTTCGTTTGTTACGACAATCGAAATAATCGTTTTCGAGTCATCTTCTAGCTTAATTGTTTCCTTAGTACTGCTTTCAATCAAAATTTCTGAATTGCTGGATTTTGCAATCGGGTTAAGAGTTACCTCGTCCATATCACTTGACACGGTTACATGGTAGGTAAACTCATCACTCGTAAAGGTACTATCCCAGGACCCTTCTGAAACTGACAGTGAGGAAAGTAACGCTTTACTTGTTTTTTCTACGGTCAAAGAACTCTCCTGTTGTGATGTAGGTTGGGTAGAATTGGGTCGATTATTTGGTTGCGATGTTGATTGGGAAAGACCCGGTTTATTATTCTGATTTGAATTGGCATTGGTATTGGTTTTAATCTCAGCAGCTGCTCTTGTAATGTGTAAGGTATAAATTCTTTTCTCACCATTTTCAGCTGTTACCGCTATAATAATATCCGACACTCCGACGGGAAGTTCTACTACAGCGCCATCTTTTGTTACTAAAGTTTCATTCACCTTAATAGTTGATGTTGGTTCAACAGAAGTGGGTTTAATGGTAATCACAGGAACGTCATTTGGAACAACTATCTTGTAGTCTGTAACAGTAGAAGAAAAGTTTGGTGATAACTGCCCTTTTGATAGGGTAATACTTTGCAAGAGATTATTATCATTTTCCTCTCTCATTATAGTCAGGGTATAGGTATTGGTTGAGTTACTGCTATTATCCACGGAAATAAGAAATTTATTCTCACCTGTTTGAAGGGAATATGCACTGACAACTCCACTTATAACCGTCTGCCCATTTATTGTAATCGAAGAAGCTGGATTGTTGCTTTCTAATAATAACTTAATCGATTGAACCTCGTTTTTTACTGTGACAGAATATTCCTTTGAATCTGCTGAAAACAGCTGGTCTAGCTTAATTCCTTCTATCTCTAATTTTGATAGTTTACCTTCTTGTTGCTCCTCTTGGACTGGAGCCGTATTTGTTTCAGCATATGCTGTTGGTATGTACGTTCCAACCCCCATCCATACCATTGAAATTACAAGCATTACATTTAGGGCTTTGCTTTGAATCGGTTCTTTCACAGTCATTCCTCCTGTCTACTATCTTTGGAGATAGTGGAATTTGGACTAACTTTATCATTCATAGCTTAAGTTTATCTTAAGTTTAATTTTTATCTGCGATGAAATTCTTCTAGCTTTGAAGAGATTACTGATGCTACTTCTTCATCCGATTTTTGGAGCGCTTTTTTAAATAGCGAATTTGCTAAGGAGCCCATCGGTCCTGATGCATTGATTTCAAGAAAGCCTGTCACTCGAGTTTTATTTCTATTTAATGCTTTTGCTTCAAAGTAGCCTTCACCCAAATACTTTTCGTTTGCCCTTTTTAATTCAAAACTTACCCTGGCAGGTTCATCCCACTCTTTAATATCAATCAATAAACTAACCTTCTTTTTCATAACGCCGAGGTCACTCTTAAATTCCCAGCAGATTTGACGTTCATTTATTTTTTCATGTTGAATATAACCTGGTACAAGCGGTGCCCAATTATTTTCGTCTCGAATAAAGTCCCAAATCACTTCAATCGGGATATCTAATTCTAGATGTTGTAAATCGCTTAGCATTTGTATCCCTCTTTCGTCGTCAAAGTAAAAGACCTTCAAAGTGCAGAAGGTCCTTTTAAAAAATATATGTGGAATTTTCTGTTTATAGAAGAGGCAAGTAGCAATTCACTAGAAAAAAGCCTAACACTTTAAAGATGTTAGGCTTTTTTTATTATTTTTTTAATGAGTATCCCTTTAGGAATTCATGAATCCGTTCTGCCGCCAGTGAAAGGCGATCTGGAGTTTGTACCATGGCGATTCGGACATATCCTTCACCAAGATCTCCAAACGCATCCCCAGGAATCACTGCCACACCCGCTTGGTCAATTAATTCAAAGGCAAACTCACGGGATTTCCATCCTGCAGGAATTCTTGCCCACACAAACATGGTGGCAGGAGACTTAGCTACTTGCCAGCCGCTTTTTTCAAGCCCAGAAATCAACGCATCGCGACGAATTTCATATTCTTTCACCTGTGTTTGAAGGAATGAAAAATCTGAAGTTAATGCCTTCACCGCTGCCATTTGGATTGGATAAAAAATTCCATAATCAATATGGGATTTAAAGGAAGCCAAGATATCGATAGCTTGCTCATTGCCAACGACATAGCCTATCCGGCAACCCGCCATATTAAAGGTCTTTGAAAGCGAATTGAATTCAATTCCAACCTCTTTTGCACCTGGCACAGACATGAAACTAATTTGTGGATTCCCATCGAAAATCAACTCAGAATAAGCAAAATCATGAACAACTAAAATATTATGAAGTTTAGCAAATTCAACTACCTTTTCAAAAAAAGCCTTATCCGCTAATGCTGTGACTGGATTCCCAGGATAACTGATAATCATCATTTTTGTTTTATATAAAATTTCTAACGGGATTTCATCAAGCTTTGGTTGAAACTTGTTTTCTGCTAATAACGGCATTGGGTAGATAACACCACCCGCAATGTTTACGCTAGCCTCATAGATTGGATACCCTGGATCCGGCACCAGCACATAGTCGCCTGGATTAATTAAGGCTGTAGCCAAATGGGCAAGACCATCCTGCGACCCCATCAACTGCAATACCTCACTACTGGGTTTAAGTTCAACAGCATATCTTTGCTTATAAAAAAAACCAACCGCCTCATTAAATTCAGGTATCCCTTTCAGTGTGTAGCCATACTTACTGGGGTCTTTAGCGTAGTCACTTAATGTTTCCACGACAAATGAAGGCGGTGGAAAATCTGGACTCCCTACACTTAAATCAATTACATCTTTACCATCTTTGATAGCCTCTTGTTTCCGATTAGCTATTTCTTGGAAAATACTTGCCGACATCCTTTTTACTTTTTCAGAAGCAACGAGATTCATAGATATCCCCTCAATCACAATTTTGTAAAATAATAATTTCAACTATTCAAATATATTTCAAATTATATCAGTCTAATGATTACAATTCTATATTTCTAATTAACAATTGATTATTATTGATTCATCCTTTAGAATCTTATGATAGGTTAAAATATTCGAAAAACGATGAGTAAGTGGAGGTAACTGAAGATGAAATTCTTTCAGTATTTCTTATTTTTTGCAGGATTAACCTTTTTCGGCTTGGGAAATGCGATTGCCGTTAAGGTTAAATATGTTGGGTTACACCCATGGGAAGTACTAAATGTCGCCCTATATCAGCATTTTGGTTTAACTATTGGTACTTGGGGAGTGATTTGCGGGTTAATTCTGATCTTCATTTCCTTTTTTGTTGCACGGAGCTATATTAGCATAGGTACAATCCTAAATGCCCTATGTATTGGACCTATCATGGACTTTTTTCTCTGGTTGGATATTCTCCCAAATGCAACTGGCACATGGTTGGATTACCTCATTCTCCTCAGTGGAATCATGATTACAGGGATTGGTGGCGGCATGTATGTAGCAGCAGGGATTGGCGCTGGTCCACGTGATGGCTTCATGCTTTCGATTTCTGATAAAACAAAGTTGTCAGTAAGTCAAGCACGCATCATAGTTGAAAGCATTGTATTAATGATCGGTTTATTATTAGGTGGTCCTGTATTTATTGCTACTTTCCTTTATACATTCATTCAAAGTCCTATTTTCCATCATTCTCTTAAGCTATTTAAGTCATTAGTAGAAACTGTCAAAAGGAAAAACAGCAAAACGCAAGAAGGTATTGTTATTTAAAATAACGGAAATTAAGCACTTGTTGGAAGTGGTGACTTAATTTCCGTTATTTCAGTTAAATAACTTCGACACTCTCAGGAGTAAACTCTTTATAATATTTTCGATGGGAATCGGTGATGAAGGCCGACAATTTCCCTTCATAAATTAATTCTAAGGGTGCCGACTCCTTTATATCATGGGGAGTTACAAGGGATAGAGGCTTTTGACTTTTGATATCAATCCCGGATTCTTCCAAGATGGCTGCAACAAAATGGGAACAAAAGAAGGCATTTTTACGGGTCATCTCCATATTCAGCATCACAGCAATTAACCCAATGAGATTGTACCTGTATTCTTCCTTATGGTCTTCCATATCCCTTAATTTACAGATCATTTTTTGAAATTGTTTTTCGGTAATCGTTATGCAATAAATAGCACAATCGGCATTCCTAAATAGACCACCACGGACGTTTTCTTCCACAAATCCTGCAAAGAAAGGATTTCTTGGATTTCTTCTCCCAAAACTATAAACCTTGTTGAATTGTTCATCAATCACAATTGAGGCATGATTAAGTGGTTTTTTTGTATAGAGCTTAATCATTTTCCCTAAAACTGTACCCGTGTCCGTTAGAAGAACATAAACTTTCCTGCTCATTTTTAAAACCCCCTATTCGATTGGGAGGAAAATATAGTAAATTCTAACCCTAATATTTTCTATAAGTTAATCATAATTAATTCAAATAAAAGGGAAAACAATCTGCAGATTTATTTTCTTCTAAGACCTAAGCCTTAGGAACAGTCTTTTTTTGCAAAAGGTTGCAAATAAATATCCAAAATACTCCTAATATGATAAGGACTGATAATATTATTATAGTTCTTTCTTATTTTGAATTATAACAGTTCCAAGGGAAAATTTAGTATTTTTTACAAATAAAAGTATTAGCCATTACAAAATTTAAATTACTTTAAATAAGAAAAGCTTATAAAAAAACAGAAGATACGCATGGCATCTTCTGTTTTTTTATTATTTTTACGGATTGCTATAACCAAGGCTGCTAATGAAAGCAATGAAGCTATTCCTGATTAAATTAATGATAAGTTTTTTATTGACTTCCCACTAAAACTTTGAAATCAGTGTCGATACTTTCTAACGACTTGGTTAGAACATGGACATGTACGTTCCAATGACCTGCCATGCTAAAATGCAAACCCTTCAATTCATACTTGCCTTCAGCCGTTTTTGTTAAACTAACGGTTTCTTTTCCCATGTCCATTTCAAGCATGGTAAAGGTTAAGTGAATTTGTTCAATTTCTTTAATTGGCTTCCCTTCTCGGTCTTTTAAGGTAATCTCAAATAAATTCACTCCAATAATATTAGGCGTTGCTTCTAAAGTCACTTGCTTGCCATGGTTCACTATGTTAGTTTCCTTAAATGGTCCCGGAGATTGCAGGGCTGTTGGTAAATTAGTTAAAACAACGGATAGAACTAAGATTAACAAACCAAGGGTAAGCTCACCCTTTAGAGATACCTTCAGTCCCTTAGCGGTTCCCCTTTTTCCTTTAATAAAATTCACAGCTGCAAGGAGCAGCATCACCAAAAACAAAATAAGTTTCCACATTAAGGCTTTTCCATAGTTCGTTTGGACAAGTGCTGAAAGGTTTGGAATATATAAAAAACTGGCAAACAATCCTGTTAAAGTTAAAAAAAGAACAAGGATCAGTCCCCATTTGGAGAAACTTTTTATCATTTTCAAATAATTTTGCTTTATCTCTGTGTTTTTACGTAATGAAAGCAATGAGACAAAACCGGTTAAACTTCCGATCCAAATCGATGCAGCAAGTAAATGAAGAAAATCCATTGCTATTGTTAATAACTGATTTGGTTGTGCTGCGGCATGACTGGTCAGTGCCTTTGTCAATAACAAGGCTGCCCCAAGACAAAAGCAAGTCCACAAAATGGCTCGTTTCGTGCTCTCGGCCATGCCTATAAAAGAAGTGAGCAGGGCAAGAGTTATAAGGAGAGCTATTTGAATAACCCAAAATTGACCATAATTTGTGTTCATTAAGATATTTTCGATGATTGAGAAGTTAAACACTTCACTCCAAGGATAACCAGATTCAATCGTTGCCTGTAATGGCAGACTTAACAGAATACTAAGAAATAGAAGTATCAAAGCTGTGCTTATTAGCTTACGGAACTTCTTATCGACTGAACCTGTTTCCCGTAATTCCTTGGGTACAATAACCATATAAAAAAAGATGAGCCCGACATAGAACGCATTGCTCAGATATTGCAGCCATCGGATAATGATTAGATCCGCTTTAGGGGTGTAGCCTTTCGTTTCATTATCTATGGAGGTAGAGTCTTGACCTTTTTCACCAATTTGAAAAGGAATTACACCTTCAACAGGATGGCCGTCGCTTGAAACCACCTTCCACTTTATTCGATAGGATCCATTTGCAAGGTTCTTCTTTAATCCGCTCTTTAGGATAAAAGGTTGCTTTGGATCAATCCGACCATTTTTTTTATCGACTCGATTTCCTTCTGAATCAAAAACCTTAATTGAGTTAAAGGCAGGCTGGATGGTTTCATCAAATTTTAACGTTACTTCGGTTGGTGCTTTTTCCACCGTCTCATTTTCTAATGGTGTCGATTTTTTTATATAGGCGTGTGCTGATGAAATAGACGGAAATAAAAGTAAAAACAGGGACAGGATAACAAGAAATGAGCTGACTTTTTCTTTTATTTGCAATCCATCACTCCCCTTATTGTTAGCATCGTGTAGTAGTTGATATATATCACATGCAATAAAGTTTTCAATGTCGATACTATAATAATGATAAATAAGAATATTAACAATATCTTTATAGGACCAACTTGTGAATAATTGTTGAACTTTTTACAGTAATATTTAAGCCCAAACCTCATCGAGGACTTCTCTGAATAAATCATCTAGAATTGGAGTCATATCCTCTTTGGGGGCTCTAAGGGTTTTGGTGTATTCCTCAAGCCGGTTGATTTCTTTCTCCAAAAAGTCATTAATGGAAGTAATCTTTGGTTCGAGGTTTAGTTCATCCCCGCTAATTTTCCTTTCTAACAAGGTAAGGATTTCCTGCTTAAGTGACCCCTCAACAAGGAGTTCCTCTACCAATGTCTGAAATTCAATCGGCGGTACTGAATTATATCTTTCAATCCACATACAAGCTAAAACTGGACGCAGGACATAAAAGTATTTTTTAATTTTCACTTGATCGCTTCGGAGGTAATCACGAAAATTATCTTTTGCCATATTTAAGTAATGGTAGAGTGCTGACTGTGGCAAAAACACTTGATTTTGAATTGCTTTCAATTTATCTACTAACGAAAAAGCCTGATAATAAACTATCCCTGAATGGAGCCACTCCATTAGCGGGGGATTTGATTTTCTAAAAAGTTGGAGGGCTTTACGCAATTCCCAGCCATTAATATCAAGGAGATCATTAATTGGCAGTTCAATCACATCTCGCTTTTGGTCAATGCTCAAATACCAGTCCTTATTATGGACATAAATAAACCGGACATCGTAATCACTATCCTTGGATGGGAAGCCCCATGCTCTGCTTCCTGACTCTACAGCAAGACAGATTCTTACTCCATATTCTTCTTCTATTTTTTGGATTTCTGTTAGTATTTTTTCTTTCAAGGTTATTCACTCCTTAAACCATTCCTTGACCACAGACTTTGACAATAATGGCGATATTCGCGATGTAATTGTTGAACTACTTGTCCCTGTTTACCTGGTAATTGATGACCCTCAAATGAAGTAATTGGTACGATTTCCTGTATTGAATTGGTTACAAACATCTCATCGGCCTCAAGAACGTGTTTTAATAAGTACAATCCCTCTTTAACACAAAGATTATGTTTCTTCGCTAATTCGATAACAAACTGCCGTGTAATCCCATTTAAAATACCTGTTTGTACTGAAGGAGTATATAAGACGTTACCTTTTACCCAAAAGATATTAGAGACGATCCCTTCAGCTAAGTATCCATCCTCAGTTCGGAAAATACCTTCAATATCAGCAGCATTTCCAATCTCTCTTTTTGCCAAGATATTATTCATAAAATGATGTGACTTTACTCGTTCAATTCCTTCTGGACTGTTCCGCCTCAACTTCAATAAAACAGCCTTTTTTTCCGATAATTCTCCTGCCAGCGGTAACGGCTTAGGAAAAATAAGGATGTTCGGTTCCTTGTAAGGTTCCACCTGCAAACCAACATCACCTATTCCGGCTGAGACATTCAAGCGGATATAGGCATTAGATAAATTGTTTATTTTCAGTAAATCCTGCAAGATTCTATTCGTTTCTTCACGATGAAATCGGTAATTAATGTTAAGCACCTCTAAACCTTGATTTAGACGTGTTAGATGATCATCTAATAAAAAGGGAAACCCTTCATACACTCGAAACGTTTCAAATAATCCCATTCCATATAAAAAACCATGATCCAACGGGGAAATCATCGCATCTTCTTTTTTTAAAAATTGTCCGTTTAAATAAATCACCATACTTAATGACCCTTTTGCATTACAATATTTTTATAATGATGGACGAAGTTGCGCAAAAGATCTTTTCCCGAAGTAGTCAAAATAGATTCGGGGTGAAACTGAACTCCTTCAATTGGTAATTCCTTATGACGAATCGCCATAATTTCCCCGTCTTTTGTCCATGCAGAAATCTCAAAGCAATCTGGAAGAGTCTCTCTTTTGACAATCAATGAGTGGTATCGTGTCGCTGGAAAAGGGTTCGGTAAACCTTGAAAAATCGTCTTTCCATCATGATACATATCGGATGTTTTCCCGTGCATGAGTCTTTCTGCTCGAATAACCTCTCCATTAAATGCTTGGGCGATTGCTTGCTGACCTAGACACACACCAAATATCGGGATTTTTCCTGCGAATGCTTTAATTGCATCCAAGCTTATTCCCGCTTCATTTGGACTACATGGCCCTGGAGAAACCATTAAGAATTCAGGCTGTAGTTCTGAAATCTCGGCAATAGACGTTTGATTATTTCGTTTAACCAACAATTCTTCTCCAAGTTCACCTAAGTATTGAACTAAATTAAAGGTAAAGGAATCATAATTATCTATCATAAAAATCATTTTTGCTTACTCCTCTGCCATTTCTTTTGCCTTCCATAATGCAGCTGCTTTTTTCATAGACTCTTTGTATTCATGCTTTGGATTAGAATCAATAACAATCCCGGCACCAGCTTGAACATGTGCCATTCCATCTTTAATGAGCATGGTTCGGATGATAATGTTTAATTCTAGATTACCACTAAAATCAATCCAACCGAGTGATCCCGTATAAATTCCCCGTTGGACAGGCTCAAGCTCTTCTATTATCTCCATTGTTCGAACCTTAGGCGCGCCTGTAATGGTCCCACCGGGGAAAACAGCATCTATAATATCAATGCTAGATTTGTCTTCCGCCAATTCCCCTCTTACATTGGAGACGATGTGCATCACATGTGAGTATTTTTCAATGACCATAAATTCATTGACCTCAACTGTTCCGTACTTACATACCCTGCCAAGATCATTCCGCTCTAAATCCACTAGCATTACATGTTCCGCTCGTTCCTTTTCGTTTTCAATTAATTCATTGGCCAGTTTGATATCTTCTTCGTGGTTCTTACCTCTTGAACGAGTGCCGGCGATGGGTCGGGTGCTTACTTCTTGTCCATTTTTTTTAACAAGCAGTTCCGGTGATCCACTTACAAGCTGAAAGTCTGGTGTATGAAGATAGGCCATATATGGAGATGGATTTAAGGATCTTAATTGTTCATACACTTTAAGTGCCTCAACTTCAATCGGTTTTGATTGGCGGACTGCTAGGTTCACCTGGAACACATCACCTTGTGAAATATATTGTTGTACTTTTGTTACTGCCTGTTTAAAATCATCTTCTGTCATCGAAACCTCTAATTGATCCAAATCAATCTTATCTGCTTTATGACGTGGATTAGATGACGATTCATGAAGCCAGCGTTGTTCCCAAAATGCTAACCGATTATCAATATCCTGATCGTTTTCAGCCACTATCAACAGCCATAATAGATCTTGTTCATGGTCGTAAATAAACCATTCCTTTACTATGAAAAAGTAAATTTCCGGCATTTCTAAATCATCTTTTGCTATCTCAGGCAGTTTTTCTATGTTACGAGCATGATCATAGCTTATGTAACCAATCGCACCGCCGAGGAAACTCGGTAGACCTTCTATTTTATCAACATGATACTGGCTCATCCATTCCTTCAATAAGTGAAGCGGATTTCCTTCCAACCTCTCAGAACCCTTATCATCGTGAATTTCAAGTGTACGATTCTTACCTTTGATAATCGTTTCAGGCTGGAACGCAGCAATACTGTAACGCCCGCCACGCCCACTTTCCAATAGCACATGATGGGTGCTATTCTCAGCAAGTACACGAAACTGACTGAAAAATTTTGAATAAGAATAAGGAATTTTTTTGCTGTACAAATGAAGTTGATGCAAACATTTCACCCCTAATTGTTTTTCTTTTTATATCATACTTGAAATGGGTGTCAGGCACCACTGAAGAAGTAACTGACACCCACGAAGAGAGAACTTTTATTCAGTCCTTAATGAATGAATTTTTGAACTTGCTGTGGAATTTGGTGATAAATTAGTTGATTTTTCTGTTGGTGCATTATCAGGGTTACTTATTTTGGGTGGAGCAGTGGCTGTGGGAGCTTCAAAAAAGGATACTCGAGTGGATGACTCAATTCATCAGGATGACAAAAAGATAGGATCAAAGGTTAATGGGGAAAAGGTAGAAATTGAAACAGAACATGGTCAAACAGTGATAAAAGTAATAGCTGATGATACTAACAGTGGTTATATTACTACTGCCGATGACGGTGCTCATCAGAACAGACATAGCGGTGATGACGATAACAAGGCTGATGACGACAATAGCTGAGCTGAAAACAGAAAGAAGCCCATCCAATGATTGGATAGGGCTTCTTTTTTAATAGTAATAGGATTAGTTAGTAAATGATTTAAGAAATTTTCTTTAACTCTTCTGTTAACCTTAGGAATAATTCTTTATCCCCATGTTGTAATGTTTGGTCGATTTCCTTGCGGATTTTCTCCCTCTTAAACTCTAGCAGGGCATTATTTAGAAACATCTCAGCAACTACAGCATCTGTATTCTCATCCGAATGTTGTGGTGAATTAAGTAATTTCTTTTCCATGGAAATCAACTCCTTACGTTTTTTTTAATTATACAAGGAGTTTTCTAAAAATTCAAACACTTTATTTCGAAAATCAAAAAAAAATTTTTACCAAATGACCAAAAACACAAAAAGCTGGTGTCAGGCACCGCAAAAAGACACTTTCCCCATTTGTCCACGACGGATGGACGCACACCAAAAATATCCATTTATATTAAGTATTATCAGATTTGTGTAGGTTTTTTGTACTAACTTTTCGAAAATTTTTATTTTATAACTATGTTTGGGCTGTTTTGCTATCTGCAGATTTTTTTGTGTATGTATCGATTTTTGGGGAACATTATACTCATCTATTTTATTGACGGAGCAGGTGAGGGATTTAGATGGAACAAACAGTCTTATCAGGTTATCGACCAGTTAATAACATTAATGTATATTATGAATTTTATCCAAATCAAACATCGGAAAAAACGTTTGTATTATTACATGGGTTCCTTTCTTCTACCTTCACATTTCGCCATTTAATCTCATTTTTGAAGAAAGACTACCAGGTACTATCCGTTGATCTTCCCCCATTTGGGAAAAGTGCGAAATGTAACCGTTATGTCTATTCCTACAAGAATTTAGCCCAAACTGTCATAAAACTTACGGAGTCTTTGGGGTTAAAAAAAATGACCTTTATTGGTCATTCCATGGGTGGGCAAATTGTATTAAATATCCTTCATATGATGCCAGAGCTAGCAGATACAGCCATTCTACTCTGCAGTTCAGCTTATCTTAAACGCTCTAAATTGCCCTTAATCTTGACTAGCTACCTTCCCTATTTCCATCTCTTCGTAAAATATTGGTTTGCACGGACTGGTGTAAAAAAGAATCTTCAAGACGCACTATTTAACCATGCCATTATCAACGAAGAAATGATAAATGGGTACTTACAGCCTTTTTTAGAAGATGAGATTTTCGTCGCGCTTACAAGAATGATTCGTGACCGTGAGGGAGACTTGCCCGTTGAGATCCTAAACCAAATCAAAACACCTTGTTTATTACTTTGGGGGGATCATGATAAATCGATGCCGCTTAATGTAGGAGAAAAGCTAAATAAAGACCTAACCAACTCTGAGCTGATTGTGTTAAAAGATACTGGCCATGCCCTTCCAGAAGAGCGCCCTTTGGAAGTATTTGAATATATTAAAGGCTTTATTGATAATTACAAAACGGCAGCTGAAGCGTAGCTGCCGTTATTACAGTCGAATTTGAAGCCGAAATTTACTTTCCCTTGTAACCTCAATTTGTTTGGTTTCTGTTATGTACAAGAAACATGTATAAAAGGACCGCTCCCCCACCAGCACAAGAGATGACAATTCCCATTGGTATCGCTGTATGTTCTCCTCCTAATCCCACAAGGGGAGCAACAATTCCTCCAAAGGAAAGAGACATGACTCCTAAAAGAGCAGATGCACTGCCTGCAGACTTCCCTTGTTTTTGCATAGCAAGGGAAAATCCTGCCGTATTAACCACCCCGACACTGGTTACCACAAAGAATAGTGGCAGTAAGACAATTAGTAAGTCAGCATGTAAAATCAAAAGAAGCAGTAGTATAATTCCACCAAAAAAAGACATCCCAATTCCAAAAACGAACAGCTTTGATTCGTGTATTCGACCAGCCAATCTTCCTGTCGTTTGACTAGCAATCATGATTCCAATCCCATTTATAGCAAAGATCAAACTAAACATTTGGGCAGAGCCGCCATATATATTCTGCACCACAAATGGTGAGCCTGAAATATACGCAAACATAGCAGCAAAAACAAGTCCTTGTACTAAAGCATATCCCATGAAACTGCGATCTAAAATGAGGTTTTTAAAGGTAACAAACGTATTTTTCAACCCTCCTGCAGCCCTTTTTTCTTCAGGATGTGTTTCTGGAAGCCAGAAAAATACAACAATGGACATCAGCAATCCGATTATACTTAAGACGATAAATATACCTTGCCAAGGTACAATTTTTAAGAACTGTGCACCCACAACAGGTGCTAGAATCGGAGCGAGGCCATTAACCAATGCAAGCAACGTAAAGAATTTGGTTAATTCTGAACCTGAATATAAATCCCGAACAACCGCCCGTGAAATAACAATTCCAGCGGAACCTGCGAGCCCTTGAATTAATCGTAAAATAATAAATGTCCAAATCGAGGGACTAAATACACATAAGAGTGAAACAACAAAATAAGTGATTAATCCGATAAGCAACGGCTTACGGCGCCCATAAACATCACTGAGTGGACCAGAAAACAGCTGACCAAAAGCTAATCCCAGCAAGAAAAAGGTTAAACTAAATTGAACCAATGAAGGATTTGAGTGAAAATCTTTTGCTAACTCAGGGAGAGCAGGTAAATACATATCAATCGACAAGGGACCGAATGCTGCTAACGTACCGAGGATACCAGCCATCCATAACCGTTGGGAGCGGGGCATTACCTTGCTGCCATCTATCTCATCTTTTATTGATTCTCCCATCAAAAAATCAATCCCTTTCTGCAATAAACTTCCTATATTTACTTTCTATTATAGTAAACTACACTTTTCAAAAAAATAAAACTTATTTGCAACCTTAATAGGGAATTAGCACCCGATTATAATTCAAGAAAATTTTAATCATTTATTTAGGATTTACACTTCCCCAGTCTGACCTACTTAGTTCATGCGAAAAAAAAAAGTGTTTTAACGGTGCCTGACACCGTAAAAACACTCTTTATTTGAACCAGCCTTTTTCTTTAGATTGAGTTATTGCTTCGATTCTATTTTTAACTTCAAGTTTGTCGAGGATGATCGAGATGTAATTTCTGACAGTTCCTGTTTTGATGCTAAGTTCTTCTGCGATTTCTTTCGTATTTTTTCCGACAGCTACAAGCTCTAGCACCTCTTTTTCCCGGTCAGTTAACGGGTTTTCTTCTCCATATACATCGTCCATTAATTCTGGCGCATAAATTCGTTTTCCTGACATCACACTTCGGATGGAGTTAGCCAACTCTTCACTAGGACTATCCTTCAACAAATAGCCGCTCACACCAGCTTTTAATGCCCGTTGGAAGTAACCTGTCCGGGCAAAGGTGGTTAAAATGATAACTTTACAGCCAAGACCCTTCAACTCTTCAGCCGCCTCCAGTCCGCTCTTGCCAGGCATTTCAATATCCATAATACAGACATTAGGTTGAAACTTTTTCACCAGCGCAACGGCCTCTTCTCCGTTTGAGGCCTTTCCAACAACTTCCATGTCATCTTCTAAATTTAGTAATGAACCAAAGGCTCCTAAAAGCATTTGCTGGTCTTCAGCAATCACGATTTTAATCATTTTTTATCCTCCTTATCCAAACCAGATTTGACATCATTAGGTACACTTATGATTAACGTTGTTCCATCTTTTGTCAAAATATCTAGACTGCCATTAATAAATTCCAGCCGTTCTTTCATACCAATCAGCCCATGACCTTCTGCTAACTTTTCCTTCTCCCCCTTAAAGATACCATCATCCTGAACTCTTATTACCAATTCCTTCAACGTTTGTTCGATCGATATGGAACATGACTTAGCTTCACTATGTTTAACGACATTATTTACGGCCTCTTTCAAACACATGCTTAAAATATTCTCCGTTAACAGCGAGACATTTGATGGTGTAAAATCCCCTTCACGCACAAAATTTATTTGGGCAGCGTTTAGGATTTGTTCAACACGGAGGATTTCGTCCTTCAAGCGGATCCCACGCATCGAAGAAACCATTTTTCTAACTTCACTTAATGCCGTCCGAGCTGTTTGCTGAACATCCTTCAATTCATTCCGTGCCTGATCAGGATCTTTCGAGATTAATTTTCGTGCCAAATCTGACTTCAAACCGATGAGTGAAAGCTTTTGACCGAGTGTATCATGAAGGTCCCGGGCAATCCGCTGGCGCTCTTCTATTTTGACTAGTTCCGAAATCCGTTTATTCGCATCCACTAGCTTTTCTTCAAGCTGCCCCCTCTCCTTTCGGTTATGGATACTAAACGGAAGAAGGATCACACTAATCCAAATGATGATTACAAAGGGCAATTGCTGTAGAAATAATTTTTCATGCATGACGATACTGAAGTTAATTGATACCGATGTACTAAACAAATGAATAAAATACAAGGTCAAAAAGGCAACCCTATCTTTAATATTGCCGATAAAGTAGGCAAGGAAAAATGCAAAATAAACATAATTGAATAGGCTGTTCGCAGTAATCGAAATCCCGATCAAGATCAACGTCCATAGATAAACCGGCCAGCCTTTTGAAATAAACGCAATTCGGTAAAAGATAAAGAATAGCAGCGTGAGTAAAATTCCTACAACAATTTCAATTGTGGAAGGTGATTGAAAAATAAAGTAAAACGGTAATATACCTAGAATCGTCCAAATATACGGTGCAATACCATTATTTTTTTGAAATGTCATATACTTTTTTATCATGAACGAAACCTCATTTTCACTTAAAATCCTCTTATCTACCTATCATAACTCAAAGCAGCTTAGTTTTTCTCCCTTACAGCATTCATTTTAACTAAAAACTTTACTCCTTTAAACCTGACAACATTTTTTCATTTTAGTTACCCTTTACTTTCCCGCCTCTTGTTTTCTCACTTTTAAGAATAAGGAGACTACCTGTACATATATATGTGTTTTACACCCATATGTAATATTTCCCCACAAGTAATTATATAATAAAATAATCAGAATTATATATGTATACACCGTTCAAATATTGGGAACATAAGTTGTATAAAACAACTAGGAGGAATGAAGGTTGAGTAAAATATTCAAAAGTTACTCCGAGATTCCTTATTTGCGTCTTGGTGCTGGTGAGCCGTTAGTATTTATTCACGGTCTTGGTGAGGTGAAGGAGGGTTGGTCACATCAGTTTGAATTTGCGAACCAGTTTGACTTAATTATCCCTGATTTACGCGGACATGGAGAGTATATATCACCTGGGGAGATATCGATAGAAAACTTTGCTCGTGATGTAATCAGTTTAGTGAAAGGGCTTGGATTTGAAAGCGCGCACATTTGTGGATTGTCTATGGGTGGAGTGGTAGCGCAAGAAATATATCGTCAAGCGCCTGAAATGTGCCGTTCCTTAATGCTGGTAAGCACTTTACATTATGCTCCAAGAGAACTGGGCAAACTATTTATAAAATTCAGGAAATTACGCGCAGAAAAAAAAGCTCTTGAGGCTATAACAGAAAGTTCAGCAAAGGTCTGCCTCTATTCTTGGTCAAAGGAAAATTTTGAAAACTTTTCAAAATTTTACAAGCCTAACAAAGAATTTTTCTTTAAAGCAATGGAGGCATGTCTAAAAGTAAATAATATAACTTTACTCCCTAAGATAAAAGTTCCAACCTTAATTATTGGCGGGCAGTATGATTCAATCACCCCTATATGGATTCAATGTATGATGCATAAACAAATTCGCCATTCAGAATTTGTTATTTTCAGGAATACTGGCCATATTGTTAAGTTAGAGGCGAAAGATGAATTTAACGAAGTTCTACGGACATTTTTGAACAAACATAAAACGGCAAGTTAGAGAGGAAGGATTCTCCTTCCTCTTGTTCATTGCCTATATTTATTATATATTTCCTTGTACCAAACTTTATTACACAATCATTTTGAAAGCGGATTTGAGCGACTGGATGCCCATTGATCAACAATACTCGCAAACATACCAGATAATGCAAGTCCAACATGGCCTGATTCAACGCAAAGATACGTTTTATCCTTACTAGATACTAAATCCATAATTGGCTTACTTTGTTCTTCGAGAACTAAATTGTCTCTAGAGCCAGAAATAACGAATAGATTGGCATCAATATTCCGTAAATCTGCCTTTTTGTTTCCAACTACTAATTCCCCTTTAACAAGCTTGTTATCCCTAATTAGGTCATTAACTAATTGTTTATAAGCCTCCCCAGTAAAAGGAACCTGATCAAGAGTCCACTTATTCATTCGACGCCACTTATCCACATACCGCTGATCGTGGGCTCGATTTAAAAGCATCGTATAGTTAGTGAAATAAATTGGTGATCCAACCGCTCTAAACATCATTTCAACATATTTAGGCGGGACCACCCCATAAACATCAAGGAAATGATCAATGTTAAAATCTCCCTCTTTGAGGCCCTCAGCCCATTTATCTTGTCCGATAAATGTAGAGAAATCAATTGGTACGGTTGCAACAATTAAATTTTTTATGGGTTCTTCTGCAATCGATGCATAGATTGAGGCAATCGTCCCGCCTAAACAGTAGCCAACTAATGTAATTTCTTCTACTCCAGAATGGCGAATAGCCCTCTTCACCGCTGTTTTTAAATATTTCTCGATATAGGTGTCAAGACCGATTTTTTTATCTTCATAGCCTGGTATACCCCAATCCAATAAATACACATCATAGCCCATTTCGGTTAGGTTCTTAATAACACTTGTCTTTGGGTCTATATCTAAAATGTAGGGTTTATTAAATAACGAATACACGAAAAACAAAGGAATCTCATACTTCTTCTGTTTTGCAGGATAATACCATAAAACTGATTTATTTTTTTTCCATACTTCAGTTCTTGGAGTCTGACCTGTCTTAGGCTCAGGTTCACTCAAAATCTTATAGACATTAGACCAACGTTCCATTTCTTTCTGATAATCCAATTCAGGAATGAACCCCATTAATGGTGTTTCTGTTGACAATGTCATACCTCCGATTCATTTTTATTTGGATGAGCCTGATCCAGTTAACTCTTGTTCCGTACTTGTGCCTTTAAGAATAAGACCCTTTAAAGTCTCAAATTCTTCTTTAAAATTTGTTAATTTCATGATTTCAAACTTCATTTCTTGAAGTTCGGCATGTAATTCTTTTGTGTCTATTTGCTCTTTTTTCGTTTTTACTAATTCCATTTTAAGCTGCTTTGTCAGTTTAATAATTTCTTTGGAAATTTCTACAACACTCTCAATCTCTTTGCTTTGGGTCTTCATGGAATCTTGAAGTTCCCAAATTTGTCCCTCAAGTGCTTCAATTTTCTCTTCTGCTTGGATCGTTAAAGTCGCAACATTAGAGACATCATTTTTAGTAGGCAAATTTAGTACACTAGCAAGTGCTTCTTGATTCATTTTTAATTCCTCCAGAAAACGGGAATTAATTTCAGTCCCAAATTTGGACATTTTCACGAAATCTTTGTTATCAGTCAACAGGTAGATAAAATCATTAATCTGTTTTTCCCACAATAAACTTAACTTATGAAGGGATTCATATGGATCGTAAGGTTTTTTACCTGACATTACTTACACTCCTATATTGTTATTATTTAGCTTGCTCGGTTACGTCCTTCATATAATTTTGAAATGGCAGCATCGCTGTTTTGACTTGTTTAGTCAACATGTTCACAAATACTTTTTGATTTTCAAATAAAACATTGCTAGTTTTCTTTACACTCTCAATATATTTTTCTCTGCCATTTTTTCGATAATCAATATATTGTTCAACTGTTTCCACGTATTTATCTAGTGCTTCCAATTGACCAGTTATTAACGCTTGAGTAGGTGTTAATAATAGATTTGCAGTTTTATTTTGAATGTCATCTACTACTTGGTTAATTTCTTCATAGGATTTCACTGGAAAAAAATTCTGTAGTGAAGTTGTGGTCATAAGTAATTCTTCGCGTGCTGCTTTCTCCCATTTTTTAAGTTCCATGCCAAATTGAGAAGCAATCGTGATTGCATTTTCCTGATTCTGTTTAAGCTTTTCCACATAGTTCTTTACAGTCTCTAAGAAAAGTTCATCCTGTTTGTTAAAGCGCTCTGCCCAGGCATCCAATTCATTAAAGCCAAGTTTCCATACAAGGTCTAGACTTGTTAAATCCTTTTCCACATCTACCACAGTTTCTTGGTTTTCAACTTCTAGTACAGTTTCAGTTTTTTTCGTCATTGTTATTCTCCTCCAAATTTAAATGATTTGTAAAAAAAAATTGTTTTAATTCTAAAAGCTCTGATTCTAGGCTTTTTATCTTGCAGTCGTGGATATCCTTTACTTCCATTTCTAAAACGGATAGTAGGTCTTCACATGACTTCCGAACCATTCTTAGCTGGGTATTGTTCTTCAACTGGCTTTGTTTAATCTCGTAGATCGCATCATCAAAAAAATCTAATTTTTCCTCATAATCTACAATTCTTACAGAAATAGCACTTATTTCATCCTTATTCGGAAGATCTAAATGCTTTAACCACCTAGTTGTTAACCTTTTGTGAATTCTTATCTGTTTCACATGTACTTCCAATGCCCTCCCAAAAGCCAAAGTAAAGCTGCGTTTGTTGGTATGGGCATGGATTTGTTCATTCCATTTTTTTTCAAGCTTTTTATAAAAAGCATCCATTTCTTGATGGGTGTACTTCATTTATACCCCTCTTAACTGCCAGTCAGTATCTACCTTTTACTGTACACTGGCAGTCGTGCCCCCGTCAACGACAAGTACATGACCATAAACATAGTTAGAAGCATCCGAAGCTAAGAAAAGTGCAAGTCTTTCATATCATCATCAGAACCAAAACGGCCTGCTGGTGTTCTCTCAAGTATTTTTTCACCTGAATAATCCAAGATGGCTTTAGCCATTTTAGTCGGGAAAAATCCAGGAGCAATTGCATTCACATGAACATTAAATGGTGCTAATTTAACGGCTAAATCCTTCGTTAATGTAATGACAGCGCCTTTGCTTGCAGCATAACCAATCGCATCCATTACTTCACAATATGATTCAGTAATTCCTGTTTGGATGCAGCTTTTAATGCATAAAAAAATTCAACACTCTGAATTTGTCATTATAAGGAATACTGGTCATATTGCAAAGTTAGAGCAAAAGGATGCCTTTAACAGGATTCTTCGCAACTTTTTGAAAAAACACTCAAAAGTAAGTTAAGGGGAGGATGGTTCCTCCCCTCTTCTATGTTCTTTACTATTGCACATTATCATATAATTTACCGTTATCTATGTAAAGGAGGAGTTTTTTAGAATGCCAATAACCAACGGGAATGGAATTAATCTTTATTATGAGATTCATGGTGAGGGTGAACCCTTACTATTAATTATGGGGTTGTCACTAAATTCAAAATCTTGGTTTAAAACTCTACCTGCTTTAAGCGAGCATTTTAAGGTAATTATTTTTGATAATCGCGGTACAGGTCTCAGCGACAAACCAGATACTCCCTACTCTATCGAGAAAATGGCGGAAGATGCAAGGTGTGTCTTGGATGCTGCCGGTGTTGACTCAGCCCATGTATATGGCATATCCATGGGGGGGATGATTGCACAAAGATTAGCACTTATGTATCCCACACGGGTTCGTTCGCTTGTTCTAGGTTGTACAACCTCAGGCGGAGTAAATCATGTACAACCTAGTGCCGATGTCTCGATGTCAATGCTTTCAAGGGGCTCCTCTATTGCAACACCAGAAGAAATGGCATGGGCCACGGCTCCAATCCTTTACAGTCAAGCATTTATCGAAAATCAGCGGGAATTAGTTGTAGAGGACATCCAAAAAAGAATAGAGATACCTGTTCTTCCCTATGCCTATATACTTCAGCTCCAGGCCTGCTTAGCCCATGATACTTACAGCGAGATTGACCAAATCAAGATTCCTACATTGGTGATCCATGGAGACGAAGATAAATTGGTCCCATACCAAAATGGGGTAACATTAGCAGAGAAAATTCCGAATGCTGAATTTTTGACTATACAAGGTGCAGGTCATATCTATGTAACCGAAGCCAATGACTTAGTGAATGAAAGAGTGCTAGAATTTTTAAAGAAACAATAGCTCTCAAGTTACCTAAAAAACGCCCGGTCACATAGGTGACCGGGCATTTTGGTATGATAAGATAAGGTTTTCCTATTCTCAATTAAAATTTTTCCTTCGCAATCTCTTCATCTCACGATTAAAAAAAGTGAGTATGCCTACAAGTCTATTTCTATGATTTTCAAAAGGCTCATGTCGAAATTTATAAGAATTGTATTGGTTGTTCATAAAATTTTAACAACAAATTATCAATTTTATTTGAAAAAAAATCGAAATCGCCATTTATAACAAGTAAACACCAAGGAAAAACTTTTAAATTAATGAGTCTGAATAGAAATATCAATAGTCTTATAGGCTATGAGAAAGGTTGCTATAGAGTATAATGCCTCTTTGAGACCAAATATGAAAATCGAACTTCCAAAGATGAATATATTAAATAACAGAATAATTTGCCCTATTGAAAAAGGGGAACGTTTACTAAACAGAATGGCCAACACCTCTGTCCCATCAAAACATCCGCCAAACCGAATGGTTATTCCAACTCCGAGTCCTAAACTAATACCTCCAAGGACAATCACTACAATCGGGCTATCAGTTATGACAGGAAACGGTTCTAATAAATAGGTTTCAATTGATAGGACAAGTATAGCAAATAGGCTTAGCATGAGAAATCTTCTACCCAGAAATCGATATGCAATTAGGAAAAAAGGAGTATTTAATATCAACAAAAACAATCCTATTTCTTCACTTGTAATATGTGAAAGAAGGATGCTTATTCCAATAATTCCCCCGTCTATAATATGATTTTCTACCAAAAATAATTGCAAGGAAATAGCGACCAGAGATGCCCCCAAGAAAATAATAAAAACCCGCTGATAAAAAGGGAATCCACCTGACCTGCTAAAATCAATATAGAATTTTATTTTTTTCCTATACATACTTGTCCCCTTTTGAATCCAAAGTGCGGTCACATGTGTTCTAAAATTATATTCAATTTATAGAGAAAAATTCTTTATAGCTCAAATGAATAAAAAAGAGCCGCTGCAACAAATTCACATTTGTTACTAACGACTCTTTTTTAGGTCAATATTTTAATGCTGTTAAATTATTTTAACATCTTAAATACTTGCTCCACATCTTTATCGCCACGGCCTGATAAGTTAACAATCAGCACATCGTCGTTTGCCAATTCTTTTGCCAACTTAATGGCGTATGCTACAGCATGAGAACTTTCTAACGCAGGAATAATGCCTTCAGTCTTGCTTAATACCTGAAACGCCTCGAGTGCTTCTTGCCCGGTTACGGTTACATATTCGGCCCGCCCGCTGGTTTTCAAATGGCTGTGCTCAGGACCGACACCAGGATAATCAAGTCCTGCAGCAATCGAATACGTTGGTTTAGGCTCGCCCTTCTCATCTAGTAATGTTAAACATCTAAAGCCATGGATCACAGCTGGGATCCCTTCAGTCATCGTCGGTGCCTCAGCTGGTTCAACTCCTATTAAGCGCACATCATTTTCGTCAATATAATGGGCAAAGGCACCAATAGCATTGCTCCCGCCTCCTGCACAGGCAATTACAGCTGTTGGAAGCCTGTCTTCTTTTTCAAGAATTTGACGTTTCGATTCTTCACTGATAATTGCTTGGAAGTGTTTGACCATTGTTGGATAAGGATGAGGACCCACGGCCGAACCTAATAGATAGAAGGTATTTTTATAGTTTTGCACCAAGTCGCCCAAGGCTTCATCGACGGCATCCTTTAAGCGGCCCTGCCCTTTATCAACAGGTACAACTTTGGCTCCTAATAATTCCATTCGAAAGACATTGAGCGCTTGGCGTTCCGTATCCAGTTTACCCATATAAATAATACATTCCATCCCAAACATGGCACATGCGGTTGCAGTTGCCACACCGTGCTGGCCTGCTCCCGTTTCAGCAATAATTCGCTTTGCGCCCATTCGTTTTGCTAATAGAATCTGCCCAATTGCATTATTAATTTTGTGTGCCCCTGTATGATTCAAATCTTCTCGTTTCAGATAAATTTTTGCCCCTTGATTTTGCTTGGTTAAATTTTCAGCGAATGTTAACGGATTCTCTCTGCCTACATATTCTTTTAGGTAATATTTGAATTCCTCAATAAATTCCGGGTCATCTTTATACCGGAAAAATTGCTCTTCTAATTCGTTCATTACTAGTTGTAAATCCTCGGGTACAAAACTTCCGCCAAACTCTCCAAAATAGCCTTTATTCTCTACATTCACTTTCTCCATGCTCTGCTCGACTCCTTCTAATCTATTTTTATAACTCAGCCACAATTTTATTATATTAACTGAATATTCCTAAAATTATTTTACCATACAGTCCATTTTCTGCAAATATTTTTAACTATTCAGTTTCAACGGAAAAAGCCTACACATCGTGTAGACTTTATGTACTAGATTCCTTAAAAAGACCCTGTTTATTCATATCTCAATGAGTCAATCGGGTCGAGTTTTGAAGCTTTATTTGCTGGAAGCAGTCCAAACACAACACCAATTACCATCGAAAACAAAACGCCGCCTAACACTACTTGCCAAGACACCAAGGCTGGCCAGCCAGCAAAGAAACTCACTATAGTTGACGTTCCCCAGCCTAGTAATATTCCGAGGATGCCGCCAATTAAGGTAAGTGTCATCGATTCTATTAAAAATTGGGTCAATACCTGGCCTCGAGTTGCGCCTAATGCCATACGAATTCCTATTTCCCTTGTTCTTTCTGTCACCGAAACAAGCATGATATTCATAACACCAATCCCGCCAACAAATAAAGAGATACCGGCAATACTCCCGATAATTAAGGTCATGATTTTTGTAATTTGCCCTACTCCTTGAGCGATTTCCTCCATATTGATAACCTGATAAGACTTTTCCGTATTATGCAGATTATTTAAAAGCTTAGCAGCCTTTTTACCTGCAACCTGCAATTGCTCAGCTGACGCTGCTTGAAGGGTTACTTGAGTAAAATCGCTGCTTCCGTAAATAGTTTTCCATGTTTGGAAAGGTAGATAAACCTCCATTGATCCAAAGGAAAAAAGTCCGGTTGGTTTTTCTAAAACCCCAATGATTTCAATTGGTTGATTGGCTACTGTAACAATATCTCCGACGGGATTTTTCCATTTAAATAATTCCTCCTGCAATTTGTTACTGACTAACCCCACACGACGCCCGCCCAGAAAATCAGAAGCTGAAAAATTTCTTCCCTCTGCTACTTTCAACTCATTTAAATGGATATAAGCTTGATTTATACCGGTAGTAGACACATCACCTGTTTCCTTTTGAAATCGAAAAGTAGACAATTTTGTGCTTGATGCAACCACACGATTAATTTCCGGAATTTGTTCAAGCGCCCTGATATCTTCCTGTTTGAAGGGAGCTTGCTGAAATACATTAGGGTTTGCACGCATTTCTTCATTAGAAGGCTGATAAAATATCTCAATAGTATTCCCTGGGCCAGTAATCTGTGATTTAAGCATCGCCTCTCCGCCCTGTCCGATTGCTACCACGATTATGACAGCACCCACACCAATAATAATTCCAAGCATCGTTAGAATACTTCGCATCTTATGGGCTTTAAGTGAGCTTAAAGCCATAAAAAGATTTTCCATAAAACTCATAGGGCCGGCCCCCTAACACCCATAGAAGGCGATTGAATCATTCCATCTCTAACCATAATCGTTCGGTTCGCGTATTCCGCCACTTCTGATTCATGGGTAACGACGATATGACTTGGTCTCCTTTTGAAACACCTTCAAGGATTTCAATTTTCTTTCCTGATGTGATGCCTGTTTTGACATTCTCCTTATTGGCCTTTCCATCCTTTACAAGATACACATATGGCTTATCTCCATCATCAAATAATGCATCGAGCGGCAGGACCATTGCTGTCTTTTTGTCCGTTTCAATCTCCATAATGACTTGGAAACCTGGTTTTAACGTTTTGGTATCACCGGAAATTTTTACAGTTACGGGATACTATACAGCCTGGGTGCCATTTTGCAAACTGGTTGGGTTCTGCTCTGGCAAAATAGCAGTCTTGGTAATTACACCCTGCCACTCTTTTCCAGGTACTGCATCTGATCTGATAATCACTTTTTGTCCACTACTAACTTTTAGTGTATCGTATTCAGACAAAAGGCCCGATGCAGTCATTCCTTCTAACTTACCAATATGTATAATAGGCTCGTTTGCTGCTTCGATCGAAGGTGATACTGGCTTTTTTGCTGCTAAAACGATTCCATCCATTGTACTCTTAATCTCTAAGTCACCCTGGCGTTTGCTAATCAGGTCTTTTTGAACCTCTGTTTGCTTTAGTTCTATATTCGCTAACTCTTTTTCCATCTCAAGCTGTTCAAATTCAGGAGCAAGCTGTTTTTTAGCTTCCTTTTTTCCAACTCCAACCTGCTCACTTAACGTCTTTTCTTTATCCTCTAGCTGTTCTATTTTTTTATCTATTTGGCTTATTTTTAGGTTAGCTGATTGGATCGATAATTTATTTTGCTCAATTTCAAGCTCTAACTGAGCGTTCTGCAATTGCGCCAAGACAGTGCCTTTCTTTACTGTTTGACCTTCTTTTACTAGCATTTCCTTGATCTCCCCTTTATCAGGAGTTGCATACACAAGTTGTTCCTCTGGAAGTTTCACGGTACCGGGAATCATCAAAAGTGAGGAGATCTCCTCTTGGCTGATTTCTGCGGTTTTAACGGAAATTCCTTTTGCAAAAACTTGCCGGTAGACACTGACAGAAATCATAATGATGACCAAACTAATTACACCTAGCGCAATCCAAGTTTTCTTTTTCATTATAACTTCGGCACTCCTTGCAATAGAGTTCCTATCAAACCAAAGCCAATACTAATTAGGAAGAATATGATTGCAATCGTCCAGGCAAGCCCTTTAGAAAATTGGGCTGTTTTATTCAGTCCAAGTGCAGTTAATACAACTGACCAAATCCCAAATACCTCGATAGAACCTAAGACACCAGCCTTTTCTTGATTCAGCAGCCCTGCTAAACTAGTAATATATATTTCTGGGTTTCCACCGATTGCAAAGCTAATTGCCATATTTAAAATTAGACCTGCTGCAAAGCTAATTGCCATATTTAAAATTAGACCTGCTGCACCGATTATCATGATATAAGTATTCATAGAAAATAATTGTTTAAAAGAAACCGTTGAACTAGCGATTCTTGCAATCGCTAATTGGATCGCACTGCTGATTAGCACACCAAAAATAGGCGTAATGATACCTGTTACCATAACGGTTACTTTTGTAATGGTTAATACCAAATCTATCTGGTCTTTTGGCACTCCCTGTTCAATTAAAGTATCCGCATCCAAAGATAGTGCCATAAAGGACATTCCGATCACATAGAGAAAACTAATAATAATAAGCGGTACCCATATTTTCGGGCTTTGCTTAATCCTCTCAAACTGCAAACCTGGACTTGTAAACATTCCCAATAACTTCGGATTCTCATTCAAAGTATTCACTTCTTTTTGCAATTCCATGTTTAACACCCCTATTCCACATATGTAAAATATTCCTATTAAATACACGATAAAATGGGGCGAAAGTTTCATTTATTTTGAGCGGTGCCTGACACCATGAAAAATTCTAGAATTTGTCTTCTGTTCCATGTTTTTGATATAATTTTAGCTATAATAAAAGAAAAAGGGGTACATAATGTCAAAAAGAAAATTCCAATATGGGTTAATCCAGATCCTATTAATTTTAACCATCATCTTTGTTTCAACAAAGATTTCATTTTTATTCATGCCGATTGGGATCTTTTTCTCTACTCTTTTTTTCCCAATTCTTATTACCGGATTTCTATTTTTCTTACTAAATCCAATCGTTAATTTTCTTCAGCGTCAAAAAGTGCCGAGAATTCTTGCCATCCTCATCATTTATGTCGTGTTTATTGGCATTCTGGTATTAGCGATTGGCAGCTTGGTCCCTGCCATCACAGAGCAATTCACCGCCCTTGCGAATGCACTTCCTGATTATGCTAACAAGACCTTGCAGTATTTTGATAAGCTATCACGCAGTTCTGAATTCAAATGGATCATGAAAGAGCAAAATGATCTTTTGGAAACAGGTAAACAAAAACTGATTGCCTACGCAAATACCTTACCGGATAGGGTTACCGGTGGCATTACAAATATACTCGGTGTGTTTGCTAATATTGCGGTCATTTTAGCCACCGTTCCTTTTTTATTATTCTACATGTTTAAGGATGGACATAAGTTCCCTAAGGCCCTCACTAAATTCCTTCCTGCAACATATAGAGATGCCGGGTTGATTATGTTGAAAGAGACTGGTGAAACACTTTCCTCCTATATTCAGGGACAAGTTATTGTAGCCCTGTCAGTAGGAACTCTTGCTTTTTTTGGTTACTTGATTATTGATTTGCCATTTGCGCTAGTTATGGCCTTAATTGTAGCGTTTACCAACATAATTCCTTATGTCGGGCCAATTCTCGGCGGTGCCCCTGCTGTGATTGTTGCTCTTTTTGATTCACCTACCAAAGCCTTATTGGTTATCGTGATTATCGTTATCGCTCAGCAGGTTGAAGGCAATGTCTTATCTCCGCTCATCCTTGGAAAATCATTGGATACCCATCCAGCGACAATTATTATTGTTTTACTCGCTGCAGGAAATTTAGCTGGAATCTTAGGGATGGTGTTGGCAGTGCCGTTCTATGCCGTAGTAAAAACGATTGTTTTAAATGTAATAAAATTTCTAAGGGCTCGAAAAATGGCAACGATAACTGACGAACCATAAGAATTTATTAAAAAAAATTAATAGAATATAAAAAACTGTTAGGAGAAAGGCCTCCTAACAGTTTTTCCACTTTCTGGAAAGGGTATCACCATCCTCGGCCTGCACCACCGCCACCGGATGAACCTCCTCCGCCCCCTCTAGAACCACCACTACCACCGCCCCCTCTACCTCCACCTCTGGAGATTATAGATAAGAGAAGGTAGGTGAGCGTTCCTCCAAAAAACTTAAAATCTAAAAACACAACGCCAATAACAACAATGACCATTAACCAACCGGGAATACCCAATCCTTTTTCACCGGTTGCCTGTGTCTGCTTACTAACGTCTCCTTCATTGCCATACTCAGCGAGGACTTCTTTTGTTAGAGCTTTATAGGTTTCAACAATTGCTCGATTTGGCTGTTGATTTTTTAAAAATGGAACGGCATATTCATCAAGAATTCGACCTGCTTTTCCATCCGGAATTCTGCCTTCCAATCCATAGCCTACTTCAATCCTTACTTTGCGTTCATGCATGGATAAGACGAGCAATATACCGTTGTTTCCCTGTTTATTTCCGATTCCATATTGCCGAAAAGCTTCATTTGCAAACTCTTCTATCGGTCGATCCCCGATAGTACCCACAGTTAGAACAGCAATTTGTGCCGTTGTTTGGTCTTCAATGTTCCTGCCTAAATTGATTAATTCTGCTCTTTCTGTTTCGTTTAATACATTGGCAAAATCCTGTACGTAAATGTCTCCAACAGGTGCCGGAATTTGGACATCCTCAGCTTGTGCATTCACAGCACAGAGAAAAAAAGTGATAAACACCAACAAAAGGCTGAAGATCCGTTTTGTTTTCATTATTGATTGTCTCCAAAGTCAACTTTTGGAGCCCCTTTGGCACTAGGGTCCGCTTTAAAATATTCTTTTTCATCAAACCCAGTTATGCCTGCAATAATTGCCCCAGGGAATCTTTTTACTTTTTTATTGTACACCGCCACTTGATCATTATAATCTTTACGTGCGACAGCTATTCTGTTTTCTGTCCCTGCAAGTTCATCCATTAATTGGGTAAACTGCTGATTTGCTTTAAGATCGGGATAATTTTCTACGACTACAAGTAGACGGCTTAACGCACCTGAAAGTTCTGCGTTTGCTGTGGCTTGTGCCTGCGGCGTATTCGCACCGGCTAGTCTTGCACGTGCATCTGAGATTGATGCAATCACTTCTTTTTCATGCGAAGCAAAACCCTTCACTGTATTTACTAAGTTCGGAATTAAATCCAGTCTTCTTTGCAGTTGGTTTTCAATTTGAGAATAGGACTGGTCCACATTTTCCTCTAAATTGACAAAAGAGTTATAGCTGGAAATTAACATTGCACCAAAAATAACAATCACTGCTACAATTATTCCAATCACCATATAACCTTTTTTCAAAATCATCACGTCCCTTCCCTTATAGTATATTTCAATTTCAAAAAATTTTCCTTTTCCAACAGTTATCATTTGTAAAAAGTACCAAATTACATTCGTATTTTAGCCTTTTCACAAAATAGAGCCTAATCCATAAAGGATTAGGCTCATCTGTATTTAATTATTCATATTTCGATGGATCAACAAAAGCGATATAAACCTTATAAATTACCATGCAGATTGCCGTCGTCAAAAATCCCCAGCCAAGCGTGATTTGCTCGATTACAAGGTAGTTATTACATAATTGCACAGGCGAGTCAATGTACAACCAGCCCATTCCAAAAAACAAGATTGCAAAAAAGTAAAAAGTAATGTCCTTCCCAATTGGGCGAAGTTTTTTCCAGCTATCCCTTAGTGGTATACCAGCTAATAATGGTAAACTGACAAATTTAAATAGTTCCATGCTCTGTTCATTCAATGCTTCATCCATTGAACGAGGCAGCGTCCAGTAAACAACTATGATAACAAACAACAAAATTCCTGGTACACCATTACCATTCCATTTTTCAAAAAAGTGAGGGAATCGCAGTTGAAAAAATCGTGCTATTAGAAATCCTGTAAAAATTAACAAAGGCATTTGCATATGCATGTGAATAACCATGACTGATTCCATTAAATTTACAACAGGAGGAAGTATTAAGGCAAGAAGTAACAATAAGCCATAGATTGATTGCTTCAAGATTACTCCCCCGCTTCCTTCTTAAGAATGCCTACAAGCTTATTAGCAGCTTCATCAATCTTTTTATAGTCTAAGACATCAAGCAGACTGCCATTTTTATCCACCAAATAAAAAGCTGAATTATGTGCAAAACTTCCATTTCCGTCAGGAATAACAATAACACCAAATTCTTTTAACAACGAATCCAATTCAGCTTGATTTGGTATTCTTGCCATCCTCCATGTTTCTCCATCACTATTAAAATAGCCCCGGTACTTTTCTAATGTACCTGGATCATCCCTGACAGGATCAAAACTTATGCTTAAAAATTCAATATCTTTGCCCATATATTTGCTTGGTATCTTATCGTAAACCTTAGACATGTTCATTTCTAATTGCGGGCAAACTGTTGTACAAGACGTATATAGAAAGGTAATAAATACATACTTGCCCTTAAACTCAGAAATAGAATAATTTCGCCCTTTACTATCCTCAAAACTTACTTCAGGGAATTTGGGCTTATCGCCAATTAGTTTATTGACCCGTGCCGTTTCTGACGTAAATGCTCGGAATCCATCGGTTCCTATATAGAACAACGCACACCCAAATAAGATAACAAGCAAACACGCAAATGTATTATGCCGATTTTTGATCACGAAGATCACTTCCCAATTTATTGATTTTGCAATTATATATGACTAAATTAAGTATAAAGAGATAGCCCATACCAACGAGCTATCTCTTTTTTAATTAATATTATATTACCAAGTTTTGAATGGTGGTGATCCTGGAGGTGCATTAACGATAAATTCAGTTAATGGGATGACATAGGCCATTGCAACAACTAATAGCATTATTACAATCCAAAGGCCCCAACGCTCTGTCCAATATGGAGTTTTAGTTGCATTATCTTCTTCCTCAGCGATAGGAAATTCTGTTTCTCCCTTTGGTGCAAAAAACATCATATTCATTACTGCATACACTTGAAGAATAACACCAATAATTAACAAGGTACCGCCAACAGCTAAGCACATTAAATATGGGCTCCAGCTTAATGCTGTTGCATTGTCTCCATAAGTTGTAAAAGAAGTTCTACGCGGGGAACCAAGTAATCCAACCCAATGCATAGCCCCTGACATAAAGATCATTCCTATTGTCCAAATCCAAGTTTGGATCACACCTAATTTATTTATTTGCGGTGTTAATACACGTTTTGAAATATATGGAACTAACCAATAACTAATGCCAAAGAACGTCATCACTACGGACATGCCAAGCGTTAAGTGAAAATGTCCAACAATCCACATCGTATTATGAACGACCTGATCCAATTGGTTAGTGCTTTGAGCAATTCCACCAGCACCAGCAGGTATAAAGGCAATCATCGCAATCATTGGAGCTAGGAAACGAACATCGCCCCATGGCATTTTTTTATACCATCCGATTAAGCCTTTTCCACCTTGTTTTCTTGCTGTACGTTCAAAAACGGCAAACATGGCGAATGATGTCATTAAGGACGGGAATCCAATCGCCAAACTCATAAATACGTGCATAAATTTAACGGCTGGATCAATTCCTGGGTCAACAATTTGGTGATGGAATCCACCCGTAATATTCATAACTACTAAGCCAATAATAACGACACGAGTTAACGTATCACTCCAGCGTTTTCCACCAATAATTTTAGGTACAATAACATACCATGCGGAAACAGCAGTTAAATACCAAATATTAACTAATGTATGTCCAAAGGCCCAAAATAGTGTGCGTGCCACCATAACATTGATTGTTTCGACCCAGCCAAATGACCAAGGAATAATCATAACGATTACTTCTATCGCTACAGGCATGGAACCGAAAAATAATAGGACAAATACTCCAGTAGCAAAATAAGCAAGTATTGGTACATGCTGTCCTTTGTTATTCTTTCTCCAATTCGCAACCTGGATAAAGGCACCGAAAGCACACATCCAAACACCAACCACAATTAATGCTAAACCAATATAAAACATTGGTGCAGCTGCCATTGGCGGATAGAAAGTATACATGACAGATGCATCACCCATAATGATTGGAATTACTGCTAAAACAAACCCGACAATCTTCAATCCAAAGCCAATCCATGCGATCTTTCTTACTTTTGGAAGAATCCCTCCTAAAGTATGTGAAAGACTGGCATAAAAATAACCAATCGTAAAGAAAGCAGTTAATACAACAACTAATAGTAAACCATGTGCTGTCAGAACTTGATAATAGTTAATCCATGATGGTAATTCCAGAATTCCTGCACGGTTCAGTCCCTGCACAAGGCCAAGAATTCCGCCAAGTAGTAATGCTATAAATGCTACAAATATATATGATTTCGTTAATAGGGCATCTTCCTTGCTGATTCCCATCACTTTACCTGCTTTATCTTTAAATGTCTGTGATTTTGCTGTTTGCATTTTGTTTCCCCCCTTTATTTAACCGTAATCGTTGTACTCATCATTTGGTGACCGGCACCGCAATATTCATTACATAACACTAAATACGTTCCCGCTTTATTAAATTTTTGAGTGATTTTTTGAATATGTCCTGGCATGACCATTGCATTTAAGTTTGTACCTGCAACTTCAAATCCATGGACAACATCTTTTGAGGTTAATGTAAAATGCACTGTCGATCCAGCAGGGACTTCGATATTACCTGGATTAAAACTGAAAGCTTGTAATGTCATAACTACTTCATATTCATTTTCGCCAATCTTTGTAATACCCGGTTTTTTGAATGGTGCTGTTTGGTCTACCTTTTGTGGATCAATTAGTTCATTATTACTCGGCGGTCCCATTTCCAAGGCAAATGCTTGATAGCCAGTAATAAGCATGAATATCACGATCATACCGAAACTCAAGGTAAGCCATATTTTTTCATCAAGACTCATTTTCATATCTATCATCCCCTCCTATACTCTAGCCATATAAAGACCATATAATATTAAATACGTAGCGAGAATTACGACCCCAACCACTCCTACAGAAATCCATGTTCCTTTTAATGGTGTCTCTTGCCTTTCACCATGCTTTTTTTTGTTGTTAACTTTTGTGTCCCCCACTGAAAATCAACCCCCTTATATTTCATACCTTAATAATAGATGGGAATGATTATCATCGAAGTGAACTGTATCACATTTGCTCAGCTTTTTTCGTGAACACCCAAAAGGAACTGCCTTTTTCAAACACAAAAAAGCTGCTCCAATAGTTTGCAAATAACTTGCATACTCTCGGAACAGCCTTCACTTTTCTATAGTTTGAGTTTTATTTGATCTCGACTAACTAAATACCGGCAATGTAACAATTACCATCAAGAGAAACAATATAGTTATATAATTAACGGAATATAGAAAATTCACATGTGCCCATTTTAAATCATCTTTAGTAAAAAATCCGCTGATACTCACAACCAACCATCCAACGTTAAGCAATGTAGCAATCACCATAAATGTAGTTCCAAGCATCGTTAATAAAAATGGTAATGGAAATAAGCAAGCAATATAGATCACCATTTGCCGTTTAGTCTCTGCCAATCCGCGAACAACGGGAAGCATGGCTACTCCAGCTGCTTTGTATTCTTTATATTTCTTTACAGCAATCGCAAAGGTATGCGGCATTTGAAAAATAAACAAGATAAGAAACAAGATCATTGGGACTCTTTGAAAACCAGGTGCGATGGCTGTCCATCCTATTAAAGGTGTAACGGCACCGGAAATACTTCCAATTACTGTATTAATTGTATACCGCCGTTTTGACCACATGGTATATAAAAAAACATAAGTAAACCATCCGACAAAGGAGTATATCGCCGCTTCAACGGTCGTAAAGAGTAAAAGGATTTGACCTAATACGCTTAGAGCAATACCTATTGTTAAAACTGCGTTCAAAGAAATATTCCCCGTTACTGTTGGACGACCCTTTGTTCGATCCATTACAGTGTCAATATCAACATCGTACCAGTTATTGAGCGCGAGGGCCCCGGCCATTACCATTGTACTTCCGAAAATTGTTAAGAAAAATAGATCCAGGTGTGCTGTAAAAGAAGTATTGGTAAAATGTAAGGCTAACCAGAATCCTGCAAAGACAGGCAAAACATTAGCGATTAATACATTTGCTTTGAAAAGTAACTTTAGATCAGTCATTATGTTAGATGTATTTCGTTGATTCAATATCGTAACTTTCCCATCCTTCTGTAGAGAAGGTATCTCATTATTGGTCATCTAATATCCTCTCCTAAGAAGTCTTCCAAACAAACCAAAGATAATTCTATCATACTACATTTCGATTATCTCACAAAATCCGGTGTCAGGCACCTGGAAATGGCTGTTGGATATTTCCATTTGGAACTTCTAGTTTAATACTCCTGTCCTTTCTTCAAAGAATCAATAAGGACATTTTGAATATAACAGCATGATATTAAAATTAATTTTACATATCTGTGATTATAATAGAATATAGCAAAAATGATGGGTGGGGATTAAATTGTCCAATACACTAAACACACTTGGGGAAGAAATTAACGAAGTTAATGAAGATATTGTCATTCCATTGCCTGAAGCGTTTGATATGAAAGCAAACTTTGGATACCTGCAGCGGAATAAAAATGAATGTATGTATGAAATTGAAAATGATAACATTACAAGAGTCATCGCGAGTGGCGAAATTCAAACACTTGTACAAATAAAAGTGAACGAGAAAAACCAAATGGTTGTACACTTTTTAAAAGGTAAACCGCGCAATCCTAATAAGGTAGTCCATTATATTCGAGAATGGTTTGACCTCGATAACGATTTAACTCCCTTTTATGAAATTGCCAAAGCTGATCCCTTACTTAAATTGCCCGTAAAAGACTTTTATGGATTACGCCTTATCGGCATTCCCGATTTGTTTGAAGCTCTTTGCTGGGGGGTCTTAGGCCAGCAAATTAACTTAGGATTCGCTTACACATTAAAGAGACAATTCGTTGAAAAATTTGGTGAATCCATCGAATGGGACGGCAAAAATTATTGGATATTCCCATCCTATGAACGAATTGCACAACTCACACCAAAGGATCTCGCAGATATTAAAATGACCGTCAAAAAGAGTGAATATATTATTGGAATTGCCAAATTAATGGCGAGCGGCGAATTATCCAAGGAAAAATTATTGGAAGCCGGTCATTTTAAAGAGGTCGAAAAAAGCTTAATTAAAATACGCGGGATTGGCCCCTGGACAGCCAATTATGTGCTGATGCGCTGCCTTCGTTTTCCGACTGCCTTCCCAATCGATGATGTCGGTCTAATTAATGCTATAAAAACGCTGCTAAATATGGATAGAAAGCCGACCAAAGAAGAAATCCTCGCATTATCAATCCCATGGGCGAATTGGGAATCCTATGCAACTTTCTATTTATGGCGTGTTCTCTATTAAATCAATAAAGAGGATAATTGTATTCGGGCAGATTAAATTGGTGGCAGGATGTTGGATTTTGCCACCACCATTCCACCAACTTACCACCAGAATGTTCCTGCATTCGATATGTGTCGAAAACTGGTCACTACTTAAGTTTGTAAGAATGTTGGATTTACCGTTCGTGTTCTTTATGATCTCATCGGGCAATTAGAATTCTTATGAATGAACCAAATCGATTTTCCAACAGTTTAGTTCTTGCTTTTTAGAAAAACAGGGTCAACATAAAAAAACCCTGAACACAATGATTCTTGCATTCAGGGTTCGGACTTTTCGCAGCTCCACATTCTAAGACTGTATCGCTACACTTTGAGTTTTGTAAGCTTCAAGCTCACTAATTTTATGTTTAATCCGTTCCAAACAAATCTGGGTGTTTGTTTCTTTGTTATAGGATGCCTCATCTACACTGGTTATCGATTCGGTGATGATAAACCCATTGGGCAGCTGGACCGCAACCATAGTGCATCTTCCAAAAGCCTTAACAACTTTAACCCGAGATTTTTCGATCATTTCATTGATATCCGCTTGTACGCTATGATTTATCATTAGTGCCTTTGCTTGTTGTTTCTCAATAGAGGAATAATCGGATGATGGTTCAAATGCCATTTCAAAGGCTAGCATTGTTGTTTCAATGACCTCATCATTGTTGATATCCCTAACCTTCACTTTCCCATTCGCTGTGATTTCCAACAATTCCATTACACTATCTGGCGACCCTTTCACTTGGTATATCTTCAAGCTCTTTCCCTCCACCATGCCTTTTTAAATAAGCTTCCGTTAAATTAGTCTATTCAGCATGTAGAAAAGCTGTGAAACTTGATAAAAAATTACTAACCGTTCATACGAGATAAGCCAGGCCACATCGCAAGAGGCCTGACACTAACTAGGAATCATAGCTCTTTTTCAAATACAATCATATCTAAAGCTCTTATCCCGTTTTCAAAGATCGGTGTTGGATAGGCTTTAAAAAAGTCTCTCTTAATTTCGGCCATTCTAAATCCGCAGCTTTTGAAAGAAAGCGGAATTGCCAAATTAATGGCGAGCGGCGAATTATCCAAGGAAAAATTAATGGAAGCCGGTCATTTTAAAGAGGTCGAAAAAAGCTTAATTAAAATACGCGGGATTGGCCCTTGGACAGCCAATTATGTGCTGATGCGCTGCCTTCGTTTTCCGACTGCCTTCCCAATCGATGATGTCGGTCTAATTAATGCGATAAAAACGCTGCTAAATATGGATAGAAAGCCGACCAAAGAAGAAATCCTCGCATTATCAATCCCGTGGGCAAATTGGGAATCCTATGCAACCTTCTATTTATGGAGAGTTCTCTATTAGTCAAAAAGCACTAGCTAGGTATTTAGCTTGTGCTTTTTGACAGGTCCATAGCTATTCCATTTTAATTCACCTTATAGAATTTATACCCATCCTCTATACCTTCTATTTTGATGATATCTCATCAAAAGAACATTCCTTTAGTGGAACGACCTTCGATTTATGAACAAGTTTATACCCAAGCCATAATGCCAAAAAGATCGGTAAACCAATATACGACACGGCTATTCCATACCAATCAATCTCACTTGCTAGAAAAGCTTGATAATTTTGGCCGAAAATGACAAAGACACACATCGCAAAAGCAAGAATCGGACCAAGCGGGAACCATTTCGCTTTAAATTTCAAATCATTCATGTCCCTGCCCTGGGCCATATATGCTTTTCTAAAACGATAATGGCTGACTGCAATTCCTAGCCATGCAATAAATCCAGTTAAGCCTGACGCATTTAATAACCATGTATACACTTGATCTCCAAAAATGGACGTTAAAAAGGCAAAGCCTCCGATAATCGTCGTCATGACAAGGGCATTCATCGGAATCCCGCGATCATTTACATTTTGTAAAAATTTAGGCGCCTGACCGTCTTTTGCCATGGACCAAAGCATGCGTGTCGATGCATATAAACCGGAACTCCCTGCAGATAAAACCGATGTCAAAATGACCGCATTCATCACAGATGCCGCAAATGCAATGCCCACTTTCTCAAATACAAGGGTAAAAGGGCTGACAGCGATGCTATCGACATCCCTGCCTAAAAGGTTTGGACTTGTATAAGGAATAATAAGGCCAATGACAGCGATGGCAACGACATAGAATAGAAGAATTCGCCAAAATACTTGTCGAATCGCCTTTGGTACGTTTTTCTCCGGCTCTTCACTTTCTCCTGCAGCAATCCCCACGAGTTCCGTTCCTTGAAAGGAAAAACCTGCAATGAAAAAAATACTTAAAATGGATAAAAGACCGCCATGAACCGGAGCATCTCCTATAGTAAAGTTTTTAAACCCGATAAACTGTCCACCAAGAATACCGAAAATGGTAAGCAAACCGACTCCAATGAAAACGATGATTGTCACTACTTTTATTAAGGAGAACCAATACTCGGATTCCCCGTAACTTTTAACCGACAATGCATTCAATAAAAATATTAGACCTAAAAACAGTGCACTCCACACGATGCTCGGTACATCTGGAAACCAGAACTTCATAATAATAGCTGATGCAGCTATTTCAACCGCCAGTGTCACAGCCCAGTTGAACCAATAATTCCAACCAAGCGCAAAACCAAATGCCGGATCGACAAAACGGCTGCCATAAGTTGAAAAGGATCCCGAAATCGGCATTAAGGTAGCCATTTCTCCGAGGCTTGTCATCAAAAAGTAGACCATGATGCCGATAGCTCCATAAGCTATTAGCGCTCCACCAGGGCCAGCTGTTTGAATGGACGTCCCTGTCGCTAAAAATAAACCTGTCCCGATTGACCCTCCAATAGCAATCATTGTCATGTGACGTGCCTTTAGATTGCGTTTAATATGCTCTTTACTTTCCTTATTATTCTGATGTTTCTGATTATTTTGGTCATTATTATAGATGTTGGTTGCTTCCATTCTTGTCCTCCTTAATTTTTCATCTATTAGCATCTATCTAACTTCTTAGAAAACATATGCCATCTCCCACTTTATATTGAAAAATGAGAGATGGCTTGGCTAATTATTTCGAAAAATCAAAGTAGTTTCGCTTCAATAAGCGTGGAGCGGCCATAAGTGTTTCATACGTCATACTTTTTTCGAGCTTTGAGCAATCAATTAAAAATAGATGATCCTCAATTTCTTTCACCGTATGATCTGTTTGATAGGTCATACCGCATTCCAAGCAATGAATGGATGGAGTGTCCTGAATTTCGATCGCATTTGTTCCATCTGGAAGTTCCCAATACACTTTGTTGCTCGTTTCACGTGCTGTGTCAGATTCGCACCATTGACAAATCAAAATTATTCCTCCTTTGCTCCCACTGTTTCATATTTCTTCATTTGTGATTGGAATTTTTTCTCTTTTAACTCGTCACGTTTGTCACGTTTATCTTTTAATGAACTATGCTCAGTATTTTCCTTATACGTTTTGCGGCGATCTAACCGTTTTAATCCTTCAGGTGTAAGGTTAAATTTCGTATCATCAATAATGGATAGAACACCATTACTTTCAAACTTTTCAAACACTTCAGGATATACCCTTTTGTAGTAATCCTCTGCACTGCCTGACTGATAATTTGTTGGTTCTGGATAGGATGTAATAACACCTTCAAAGTTACGTAATACGACTTTATTAGCACTTTGAGAAATGATATAGTTCGGCTGCAATGGAATTTTACCGCCTCCACCCGGGGCATCAACAATAAATGTCGGAACGGCATAACCCGATGTATGGCCGCGAAGTCCTTCCATAATTTCCAATCCTTTGCTGATTGGTGCACGGAAATGGCCAATCCCTTCTGATAAATCACATTGGTAAATATAATATGGCCGAACACGAATTTTAACAAGGTCATGCATAAGCTGTTTCATGATCGGTACACTGTCGTTAATGCCTGCTAAAATAACAGCCTGGTTACCAACAGGTACACCAACATTTGCAAGCATTTCACATGCACGCTTCGATTCTTCCGTAATTTCAATAGATGTATTGAAATGTGTATTCAACCAAACTGGATGATACTTTTTCAAGATATTACAAAGATTTTCAGTAATACGCTGTGGGAATACAACAGGTGCTCTTGTACCGATACGAATAATTTCTACATGCGGAATCTCACGTAAATTCTTTAAAATATATTCTAAAATATTGTCATTAATAAGGAGGCCGTCTCCTCCGGAAATTAACACATCTCGAATCTGTGGGTTAGATGCGATATAATTAATCGCTGTGTCTAACTGTTTCTTTGGTACACCCATTCCGATTTGTCCGGAGAAGCGCCTTCTTGTGCAGTAACGGCAGTACATGGAGCATTGATTTGTTACTAGGAACAACACGCGATCAGGATAACGATGTGTTAACCCAGGTACTGGTGAATCTTCATCTTCGTGCAGGGGATCTTCTAAATCATATCTTGTTTTATGCAATTCCGCAGAAATCGGAACAGACTGCATTCGAACCGGACATCTTGAATCATCAGGATCCATAAGCGATGCATAATATGGCGTGATGTTTAATGGGATTGTTTTTGTTGAGATTAAAACCCCTTCCTCTTCTTCTGGTGTTAAGTTAACTACTTTCTTTAAGTCTTCTAAATTTTTGATAGTATTCGTCAATTGCCAAACCCAATCGTTCCATTGCTCATCTGTAACATCCTTCCAAAGCTCGATTTCTTTCCAATGTCTTTTTGGTTTGAATAAATTGTTTCTCATCATAACTCCTCCTAAAAATAGCCTATTTTTTAATGAATTCTCCTCTGATCATTACTTTATTAAGAAATGAGGTATTCCATATAATAGCGATTTTCCCCTTCACCAAATTCATCGAATCTCGTCTCTTTTATGACAAACCCTAATTTTTCATATAACTTGACGGCTGCCTTGTTTTTAGTACTGACCGTTAAGCAAACCTTACGAAAACCATCTTGCTTTAGAATAGGGTAAATTTCCTGTAAAAATAATTTCCCGATTCCTTTCCCTTGCTGGTCGGAGCGGACATAAAACCCAAAAATGTAGGCTTTATGAATATCATTGTAAGCTCTCATCACTTCGCAAATCGCAATCGGCTTTGGATCATTTTGCTGCCGGTATTGAATGAGTTTCCCGTAGCGTGTAAGCGGGACAAGGGCTTGTTCATCTACTGCTCCTAATCCCGGAAACGCATCTTGCTCAAGCTCCATCATCATTTTTAGCTGTTCTGGATTCAATGAAGCTGGTACTTCGACATAATAGGTTTTGTTCAATGTTTCCATTTTTCTGTCCCCCTCCGTTCTAATTCATATTGGATATCATCCAGCGGCCAAATTGGCTTAGGAATGTAACGATACGTAAAAGTTGTTAAGCGATTGGATGCAACACCAGGTGCATCCACATAAATGATACGGCCAACAATCGGCTCAAACGCTGCCCGAAAATGATTTTTAGCCTTTAACCCAAGAATTCTCTTTACCTGCGGCTCAAGGCCAATATGACGAAACATTTCCGGATCATTCGCTGACATCGGCCTTCCAATGAGGAGGATATCCATCTTGCCAACGCGAATGTGAGCCGCCCCCTTTAAATCAACTCTTAAATGCTGATTGAACGGACCAGAATTGTGAAATACACCGTCTGATAAGGCCACTACAGTTGCTTCGACCTGTACGGGTTCCCCAAATTCAGGCGATACTTTCCCTCCAAGGGACAAGAATACCTTATTTCCGGCTCCAGACTTGCGGCAAGCCTCAATGGATTCGGGATCGTAGAGTCCTCCAAACAGCGTGTCAGGAATGTTCATCTTCACCATCTCCCGAAGCAGCTCTGTTGTATCCCCGCTCCCGCAGCTTAAAGGATTATCCGAGATGTCCGCCAGCACGACCGGTTTGTCATCTTCAATCGACATCGCCAAAGCGAGCCCTTCTTTTACACCGGGCAAATCCATGATAAATTCTTCTTTTACACTCCAGAACAAGGAAGCCATCTTTTGGGCAGTCTCTTTTCCTTTTTGCGGATCGAGCGAAACAACAAGTACACTTGCACCGACCATGGGGATATCCGAGTAAGGAAAGCCGCCAAATACGGACACATGATGAATTCCTTCTTCCTCTTCGGCTTGTTTCGCCCACTCTATCATTTTGTACATCGGCCCTTCTGCAGTTCTCATATTGATAGAGGGAGGCATCATCGGCAATTTTTCAAAAGAAGCATAATAATGCACACCTTCCTTTAATTGCTTCAATAAAGCCACTGACGCATGAACGCCTTGTTCATACATATCAACATGTGGATATGTTTTAAATCCAAAATGAAGCGGTGTGTAATCAATCATTTTTCTGCTTAAATTGGCGTGCATGTCCAGGGTCGTCGCAATCGGGACATTCGGTCCGATATGCTCACGAATTTTTCCTAGTAAATGCTCTTCTGGATCAAAGAGGTCCTCCACTACCATCGCTCCATGCAGTGCCAGCAATAAACCGTCCAGCCTTCCAGCCTCCCGGATTGACAGGAGCATTTGCTCTTCGATGATGGAATACGCTTCTGTTGATACTACGCCCGATGGGACCGCTGCCGCACAAAGCAGCGGCACGATTTCTACATCCTCTTCCTGTTTCAATACATCCAAAAACCCGCCCACTTCCGTTTTCGTACCAATATAGGCATCATAAATTTCATCGCCGATAAAGTATCCTTCATTTCGAAACTGTTCGATTTCAGTTTTCATCGGGCTGAAACTGTGGGATTCATGGTAAAAGAATGCAATACCGATACGATGTTTTCTCATGTTATCCCCCATCCCGTTCATTTAATAGTTCGTATAAATCGACTTCCACTCTGTCATGACATCGAATGCATGATGGGAAACTTCACGGTGCCCATTTCCGGACATTTTCATGCCTCCAAATGCAACTCCCATTTCGGCATTGGATGTTCCGTTATTAATATAGACAAGTCCGCTTACTGCTTCCTTTGCAGCACGGTTCGCATAATGAAGGCTCTCAGTATAAATAGAAGTTGATAGCCCATAAATTGTCCCGTTATTTACCTCCATGGCTTCCTCATATGAATCTACTTCAATGATGGCAAGAACAGGACCAAATATTTCTTCCTGTGCAATGGTATCATTTGGTTTCACATTCTCAATGATTGTCGGCTCATAATAATAGCCGCCCAATTCGTTGACACGCTGCCCACCTGACACAATTTTCCCACCTTCTTCAATCGCTGTTTTTACATATTTTTCGACTATATGGAGCTGGTCTTCATTTACGAGAGGGCCTACTTGTTTACCTTCTTCAAGTCCATTTCCTATTTTCATAGACTGTGTTAGTTCGACAACTTTTTGTATGAGCAGTTCCTTTACTGGACGCTCGACGATTACTCGGCTTGCCGCTGTACAGCGCTGACCAGTTGTCGTAAACGCTGATTTTACGATTCCGTCTGCCGCCTTGTCCAAGTCCGCATCCTTCAAGACGATCACTGCATTTTTTCCACCCAATTCCAATGAAATACGTTTCAATGTTTTACTGCTCATTTCAGCCAACTTTTGTCCGACTTCAGTTGAGCCCGTAAACGAAATGATTTTAACATCAGAATGCTCTGCGAGTGATTGCCCGACTGTTCTTCCTGAACCGGTAATTAAGTTCACAACTCCTGCTGGAAATCCTACTTCATCTAACACTTCCACAAATATCTTTGCCGATAGCGCAACCTCTGAAGCAGGCTTCCATACGACAGTATTACCAGCAATCAGAGCTGAAAAGATTTTGTAGGAAGCAAGCGCAACAGGGAAGTTCCAGGGGGTAATGCACGCCGCAACTCCAAGAGGTTCACGAACCATTCTTACGTTCCGATCCGGGAAGCCCGCAGGGACCGTTTCTCCAAAGAGGCGTCGTCCCTCGCCTGCCATATATTGAGCAGTCGCGATGACCACTCCAACTTCGCCTAAAGACTCTGGCAGCACTTTGCCCATCTCCATTGTCATAACGCTAGCAAGTTCCTCTTTTCGTACTTCAAACAATTGGGCTGCTTTCGTTAAATAAACCGCTCGTTCTGGAATGGGTGTGTTCTTCCATTGTGAATACGCTTCATTCGCTTTTGCAACAGCCTCATCCACTTGCTCTGTTGTGGCGGCCGCACATACGCCGACAAGTTCCCCCGTTGCCGGATTTAAGCTTTCAAAGTAGGACTGATCGGGGGCACTTACCCATTTTCCATTTATATAAAGATCTCCCTGAAGAATATCTGTTTTGATTTGACTAGACATAAACTTGACCTCCTTTTTCGTGGTATTTCGAGGAATCGAAAATTAGTTTCCGGATATAGTTTCTGTTATCACATCTTCTAAAATCGTTAATCCTATATCTAGTACATCTTCTTGAATATTAAGAGGCAGCATTAATCGGATCGTTTGCCCGCTTACACCGCAGTTCATAATGAGCAATCCATTTTCCAGTGCTTTCGATTTAATTTTCGGTACAAAGAAAGTAGCAGATTCCGAATCGAATTCGATACCGATCATCATGCCGACTCCTCGAACTTCAACAATGCCCGGTAAATGTCCTACCGAGTTATGAAGTCGGCCGACAATCTTGGCACCGAGTTTAGCACTGCGTTCTACTAACTTCTCTTCCTCAATGACCTCAATGTTTGCCAATGCCGCAGCACAAGAAACTGGATTTCCTCCAAATGTCGAACCATGACCGGCCGTCGGCCATTTTTCATGAAGCTCACGATTTGCTACAATGGCACCAAGAGGCATTCCGCCGGAAAGGGCTTTTGCCAGTACTAAAATATCAGGAGTCACATTCGCATGCTCTGCCGCGAACATTTTGCCTGTACGGCCAAATCCTGTTTGTACTTCGTCAAAGATAAGCAAAATGCCGTGTTCCTCTGTCATCTTTCTTAACGACTGCAAAAAGCTTGGCGGTGCCGGATAATAGCCGCCTTCACCCATTACCGGTTCAATGATGATAGCCGCCACACGTGAAGGATCCACGCGTAGATCGAACAATTTTTGAAGCTGATTCAAGCAATACTCTTCAGCTTCTTCTTCTCTAATGTTTTTCAGCTGGCTGGGATACGGATATGGAACGTGATACACCTCACCTAAAATCGGTTCATAATAACGGCGGTATTTAGAGCTTGATGCCGTAATGGCTGTTGCTCCTAATGTACGGCCATGAAACGATCCTTCAAAAGCAATGATGGCGGGTCTCCCTGTGGCCGCCTTTGCTAGTTTAAGTGCACCGTCAATAGCTTCAGCTCCCGAATTGGAGAAAAAGACAGTGTCTAGATTTCCTGGTGTGATTTGAGCAAGCTTTTCCGCCAAATTCGCTGCCGTTTCATAATAACCATAGTTCAATCCAAGATGAATCAAATTTTCAGCTTGCTTTTTAATGGCTTCCACCATTTTTTCGTTCGTATGCCCGACTGCATTGACGGCCACTCCTGAAACAAAATCGATATATTCCTTTCCGTCTGTCGTCCAAAATTTGGCGCCATGCGCTTTTTCAATGACAAGCTCCGTTACCCTTGTCATGACCGGTGATAAATGCTTTCGTGCTTTTTCTTGAATTTCGTTTGTTTTACTTTGTAATTTCATATGCCTCTTCCTTTCTAAATTGGCCTTCGAATATCGATAATGATTCATCTAGTATTCTCACAATTTCATCAATTTCTATTTTCGTGACATTTAAAGGAGGACTGATGATAAAGTGCTCCCCCATGGTGCCGTCAATTGAACCGGAACCGGGATAAAAAACCGCACCAAGTTCCATCGCAATTCCATTCAATCTTTCAGCAGCTTTTTCAGATGGATTGAACAATAGATCCTGCTCACGATCTTTCACAAGCTCCATACCGATTAAAAGCCCTCTGCCCCGAACATCAGATATATAAGAATGTTTTTGCTTCAGCTCCATAAGACGGTTGAAAAGGTAGGCCCCTTGTTTTTTGACGTTTTCCAGCACCATATCTCGCTCATATACGTCTAATGCAGCAAGACCTGCTGCCACTGCCACAGGATGACCACTATATGTGTAACCGTGAATGAATTTCCCATCGCTGTTTTGAATGAGCCCATTGATTAACCGATCATGAACGATCATTCCGGCAAGCGGAGCATATCCCGCTGATACCCCTTTTCCGAATGTGATGATATCAGGCTTGATTCCAATCTGTTCTGTCGCGAAGTTGGTACCAGTACGGCCGAATCCAGTCATCACTTCATCGATAATTAAGACGATTTCGTAACGATCACATAGCTCTCGTACTTTCTCAAAATACCCAAGCGGCGGTGGAACAGCACCTTGCTGGCTTCCGACAATCGGTTCGGCGATAAATGCCGACACGTTCTCAGGACCAATTTCTAAAATGGTTCTTTCAATATCCGTTACACACGTCCAGTTTTGTTTGGAGAGACAATCATCTTTTTGACGATCGTATGGACATCGGTGGCAGTACGGAGAATAGACATGGGCATAGTTTAAAAGATTAGGAGTGTATGCATGCCTTCTTTTAACGTCTCCTCCTGCTGATAAAGAACCGATGGTGTTACCGTGATACGATTGCCATCGCCCGATCACTATGTGTTTTTGGGGTCTGCCGGCGTCTCTATGATATTGCCTCGCCAGCTTCAAAGCACTTTCATTTGCTTCGGAGCCTCCGGTTGTAAAATACACTTTATTTAAATGGTCGGGGGCCATTTTTCCGATTGTTTCAGCCAGTTCATGCAACGGTTTCGTCTCGAAGCGCATTGTATGGACGAAAGCTGCTTTTTTTGCTTGTTCTGCCATGGCCTCTCCTATAGAAGTAATCCCATGGCCCAAGTTGGCTGCAACCGCTCCCGAGCAAGCATCCAAATATTTTTTCCCGTTCTCATCTATGAGATAGACCCCTGCACCGTGGGTAATAATCGGGTACTCCTTTTTTAAATCACGATGAAACACGTAGTCTTTTTTTATTCCATCCATCTTTCCACCACCATTGCCATTCCTAATCCCCCCGCCACACAAATCGTCGCAAGGCCATATTGCCGCTTTTGTTTTTCAAGCTCATGACATAATGTAGTGACGATTCTTGCACCGGAGCACCCAAGTGGATGGCCTAAGGCAATCGCCCCACCGTTTACATTCACGTTGTCTCCTTTTATGCCCCATTCTTTTAAACAAGCAAGACTTTGAGCAGCGAACGCTTCATTTAATTCAATCAAATCAATATCTTCCAAACGAAGACCCGCTTTTTTCAACGCAATTTGGGATGCAGGAACCGGACCGATTCCCATTTCTTTTGGTGATACACCCGCTGCAGCAAAGGAACGAATCCTTGCCATCGGGACCACTCCAAGTTGTTTCGCTTTTTCTTCCGACATCAACAGCAGCATCGAGGCTCCATCATTTCTTCCGGATGAGTTTCCGGCAGTTACCGTACCATCCTTTTGAAACACGGAACTTAATGTTCCTAACTTTTCAATGTCCGTCAATCTTGGGTACTCATCTATCGCAAAGTGTCTGATCCCCTTTTTTCCTTCCTTAACCGGAACAGGAATGATTTCTTCTTCAAAATGGCCCATTTCAATTGCACGTTTCGTTTTCTGTTGACTCGTGAAAGCAAATTCGTCTTGTTCACGGCGGCTAATGTTATATTTTTCAGCCAGCCACTCAGCTGTTTGCCCCATCGTGAAACGGCCGTATATCTCCTCTGGCTGCGATTTTGGCTGACTCTCCGTATTTGAATCATACAGCGTCATATCTCCCATCTTGTTGCCGAATCGAGTGCCAACCGTATAATGAGGCGCTTGTGACATGTTTTCGACGCCTCCTGCTAAAACGACGTCCGCCTGACCAGTCAAAATGGACATCGCCCCGTTAATGACAGCCTGCATGCCCGAACCGCACTGACGATGAACAGTATAAGCAGGAATTGATTCTGGAAAATGGGCCTGTAATGCCGCGACTCTTGCAATATTCGGAGCATGCGCACTCTGCTTTGTTTGTCCGACGATGACTTCATCGACAATATTGGCACCGTAACCGGAAGCAGAAAGATTATTTTTCATGTTGAGAGATACGAGCACTTCCGGAGGCGTATCTGCCAGTGATCCGCCGAGGCTTCCGATAGCAGTCCGAAATGCATTTACGATTACAACCACTACACAGTCACCTCTTTGTCAATATTGAAAGATTCAGCAATATGGAAGGGTGCGTCCGTTTTCTGTTGAACTTCCTCAAGGGAAATTCCAGGGGACAGCTCCATAAGATAAAGTCCATCTTCCTTTACAGTGAACACCGCCAAATCGGTAATAATTAAATCCACTTTTCGTTCCGATGTGATCGGATAGGTTAATTCCTTGACAATTTTTGACTCACCCTGGTTAGACGTATGCATCGTTGTTACGATTACCTTTTTGGAGCCTTCCAATAAATCCATCGCCCCGCCTACACCAAGAACACTTTTTCCTGGGACGGCCCAGTTGGCGATCCGGCCAATTGCATCGATTTGCAGCACACCAAGAATCGAAACGCTTACATGTCCTCCGCGAATCATTGCAAAAGAGGAAGCGCTATCAAAATAGGATGACCCTTCCAATACTGTGACAGGATGTTTCCCTGCGTTGACAAGATTTTGGTCAATATGCTCTGGATCAGGGGTGGGACCTACTCCAAGAATGCCGTTTTCCGAGTGTAAAAAAACTTTTACATCTGATGGAATATAATCAGCCACCAGCGTTGGAATCCCTATCCCCAAATTGACGATATCCCCATCCTTCAATTCCTTTGCTGCTCTTGCAGCAATGTATTGTTTCATGTTCAAGCTAGTTCACGCCCTTCACAACGATATAATCAACGTATAAATGAGGGGTCACAATTTCTTCAGGAGAAATTTGCCCTACCTCCACAATCTCGTCCACCTCGGCAATAACCACATCCGCAGCTGTTGCCATCATCGGATTAAAGTTTCTTGCCGATTTGTTGTAGATGAGATTTCCTAATTGATCCGCTTTTTTCGCTTTAATTAAAGCAAAATTGGCTTTAAGAGGCTCTTGGAACACATATTTTTTACCGTTAAGGGTACGCTCTTCTTTGTTTTCGGCGATTTTTGTACCTACGCTGACCGGTGTATAAAACCCTCCGAGTCCCGCACCGCCCGCTCGAATGGCTTCAGACATCGTTCCTTGCGGTAGCAGCTCCACTTCCATTTCCTTATCCTGATAAGACTTAACCACTTCCGGGTTGGATGTAAAATACGAACCTATCGCTTTTTTCACTTGCCTTTGCCGTACTAAAACTCCAAGACCTCTGCCTGGTTCACCAAGGTTATTACTAATAATCTCTAAGTCTTTCACTTTCGACTGAGCCAAAGCGGCTATTAAACTAAGCGGACTTCCAACTAGTCCAAATCCACCTACCATAATTCGAGAGCCGCTTTTAACCTTTTTTACAGCTTCTTCGCATGTAATCAGCTTGCTCATGTTTTTTTATCCCTGCCTCTCCATCGACTTTTGTGGGTGTAACAGTTCGGTAAAATAAAAAACCGAGCAAAACATAAATCTCTATAAAGAATGTCGTTCTAACGAACATTCCTTACAAAGAGTTCATGTTTGCCCGGTTTTAATAAGACCATGGGAAGAGGTCATCTTCCCACTTTATTATAACCAAACGTTATGTATTCATTTGCTTCACATTATCCCAGTAACGTTGAACTGCAGCTTGTAGAGCCACAATGATCGCTTGCTGGGATGGAGCAAAATAAAAACTTTGAATTCGTTTAATCAGCTGCTCGACACCGTCTTCAAGACAGTAGCCTATCAGCAGTTTTTGAAAATAATTTTTAGTTAGTTCAGTCACGAATGTGAATTCAGCTCCGATAATCTTATGATCTTTCAGATTCACTTCGAGAACAATTCCCGCATGCTTATACATTTCATACATGGAAGTTCCCTGTGGAGCTTTTGCATATCCTGTAACAATCACTGTTTCCAGTGTTTGCATGCTATAATCCACCTTTCAAAAATCCACTGAACATGTTTCTAACACGAGTATACGGGTCAGAATAAACAATGTCAATGTGAATATTTTAAATTTTCAAAAATGTTAAAGCGCTTTCACTAACAAAAAAGAGCTTACGACTATTTTTTAGACCTATACACAATAAATAGATTATTCTCCCCTGTATGTTAAAATCCTTCTAGAAGGATTTTAAATTTTTACCAACCACGTTCCTGCATTCGCGCTTCAGGTGACAGAGTTGAAATCTCAATACCTTTCATTGCAATTCCAAGATTTTTTGAAATCTCTGCAATTAGTTGATAGTCCTTATAGTGGGTTGTTGCTTCCACGATAGCTCTAGCGAATTTTGCTGGGTTATCAGATTTGAAGATTCCAGAACCAACAAATACTCCATCAGCACCTAATTGCATCATAAGTGCAGCATCAGCAGGCGTTGCTACTCCACCAGCTGCAAAGTTTACTACAGGTAGTCGTCCGTGACGCTTAATCTCTAGAAGAAGTTCATATGGAGCTCCAAGTAGCTTAGCCTCTGTCATCAATTCATCTTCACTCATTGTAGCAACTTTACGTACTTGTGCATTTACCTTACGGATATGACGAACAGCTTCTACGATATTACCAGTTCCCGGCTCTCCTTTTGTACGAAGCATGGAAGCACCTTCACCTATACGGCGTGCTGCTTCGCCAAGATCACGGCAACCACAAACAAATGGAACAGTGTAATCATTTTTATAAAGATGGTACTCTTCATCTGCTGGTGTTAAAACTTCACTCTCATCAATATAATCAACACCCATTGCTTCAAGTACTCGGGCTTCTACGATGTGTCCGATACGTGCTTTTGCCATAACTGGAATAGAAACCGCATTCATAACTTCTTCAGTAATTCGTGGATCTGCCATTCTTGCTACTCCGCCACTTGCACGGATATCAGAAGGAACGCGCTCCAATGCCATAACAGCTACCGCTCCTGCTTCCTCTGCTATTTTTGCTTGCTCAGCATTCACAACGTCCATAATGACGCCGCCCTTTTGCATTTCAGCCATGCCTCTTTTTACACGATCCGTACCTGTTTTCATTGTTAAGCCCCCTTAGATGATTATTTACGTCAAAAAATGGATAACATTCATATTTATCCAAAATTTAATTTTCACTTATAAACTTGCAATTACCATGCCAATATTAAAAACACCTATTTGTTCACTATTTGTGGAAATGATATGCAAAATTTATTGGCACTATCCTTGTTTTTTTGCACTTAAACTGCAAAAAGAATATTTGAGGTACGGTGGACACATTTATTAGAGAAAATGGAGAGGCTCCAGTTCCATTAAAGGACCGAACGGATCGATTTGAAATAAATTTTAAATTAAAATAAGAAACTAAAAGATATAAAAAAAATCCTAACATCATAAAGATGTTAGGATTTTAGTTGATGACCTGTGAGGGATTCGAACCCACGACCCCTTCCCTGTCAAGGAAGTGCTCTCCCACTGAGCTAACAAGTCGTATTTAATTAAACTACATAATTAATTATATAAATTTTTGTGATAATGTCAATAGTTTAATTATTATTCTTACATTTTTTTTGATGACATTGTTTATCATTCCAAAACAAGAACACAAGTTCTATTTTCCTTGAATAAAGAACAAATGTTTGGATATAATAATAACATAAGAAAACGAAAGGGGCGATTCACATGGATGGGCTTTTCATACGTTCAATCGAGGAAAATATTCCATTAGAAATGATTTATTTAGCCGACAACAAAGAACTTTCACAACGGAAGTTGATTGTGAAGGAAGTTCACGACGAATACATTCGTGCGTATTGTTTGCTGCGCAAACAAATGCGCACCTTTAAACGGGAAAATATATTATCGATTATGCCTGAATCTCGCACCAAACAACGCTACCTTCACTAATCCTCTTCATACCTGCATTCACATATCATTCTTCCCTCGTATCATTAAAAGCATTTCCACTTTAGTTTTGTTATAATGCAGTGGTAAAGATCGAATTATTGGGGGAATCATTGCATGGAAATTCCAAAAGGCACAATCAAAGAACTTACCTTTCACAGCAGGGAGCTTGGAGAAGATTTACAGCTTCTCGTTTATCTGCCTGCAAATTTCTCACCGTTATATAAGTATTCGCTGTTGATTGCCCAGGATGGCAGGGATTATTTTCAACTTGGCAGAATTGGCCGATTAACAGACGAGTATCTTTTTGAAAAGGAAATTGAAAATTTAATTATTGTTGGGGTACCCTATAAGAATGTAGAAGAACGCCGCAGGAAATACCATCCTGAAGGCGAACAGAATCAGCAATACATTCGCTTTCTTGCCCATGAATTAGTTCCGTTTTTAGACCAAGAGCTTCCAACTTATCAAATGGGCTTGACCAGAGCGCTTATAGGAGATTCTCTGGGCGCAACTGTTTCGTTAATGGCTGCCCTTCAATATCCTCATACATTTGGAAAAGTCCTTCTACAATCTCCATATGTGGATGAAAATGTATTGAATTCGGTCCAGAACTTCTCGGATGGACAGCTTTTACAACTCTATCACGTAATAGGTAATCAAGAAACTGAAGTTCAGACTACAAATGGCAAAATTGAAGATTTCCTGACCCCTAACCGGAAGCTTTCAAAAATAATTTCAGAAAAACCCATTACATATTTTTATGAAGAATTTAACGGGAATCATACTTGGACCTACTGGCAGCCAGATTTAAGACGGGCTCTTAAAATGCTATTTTAATCTTATTAGAATATACATCAAGATAAGTCGTTTAATATTTTTTGAAAATTTGCTATAATATCAGGAAGGTTAATTTTTTGTTTTTGTTAAAAAAGGTCAGTCCATCAAAACGGAGGTATACGTATGAAATTTGGAGTTGTTATTTTTCCATCAAAAAAACTACAGGATTTAGCTAATTCCTATCGAAAACGTTATGACCCGCATTATGCTTTAATTACACCTCACCTAACATTGAAAACTGGATTTGAAGCGTCTGAAGAAGAAGCAAAGGAATACGCTGAAAAGTTACGGAGAGTAGCTGCTAGCCATAATGCATTCACATTAAAGACTTCAAAAATCAGCTCTTTTCAGCCTGTAAATAATGTTATTTATTTCAAAGTAGACAAGACAGATGAACTTTCCGCCTTGCATAATGAAGTCAATCAAGAGTTTACGGAGCAAAACTTAGAATATGCATTTGTTCCGCATATCACGATTGGTCAAGAGCTATCTAATGATGAGCATTCTGATGTATTTGGATCACTGCGTATGACTAAGATTAATCATGAAGAAACGGTTGACCGTTTCCATTTACTTTATCAATTAGAAAATGGTTCCTGGACCGTTTATGAAACATTTCGTCTTGGAAAGGAATAGTTTAAGTGACAGTCAAGATTGTAGAGAATCAAAAAGAACTTGAAGATGCCTATTCAGTTAGGAAAATCGTTTTCGTTGAAGAACAAAATGTCCCTCTCGAAGAGGAAATTGACGCCTACGAGGACGAGGCAAAGCACTTTGTCATGTACGATGAAGGATCTCCAATTGCTGCTGGTCGATTTCGTTTCGTTGATGGCTATGGAAAAGTTGAACGAATTTGTGTATTGAACAAGGCAAGGAAAACTGGTGCAGGAAAAACGATTATGAATGCAATCGAGGACTATGCTCGTCAAAAAGATATTCATAAATTAAAGCTAAATGCTCAAACACATGCCATTCCCTTTTATGCAGGACTTGGTTATGAGATTGTCTCAGAGGAATTTATGGATGCTGGAATTCCTCATAAAACGATGGGAAAAGAAATATAAACTTGGGAAGCACTTGGCGCTTTATGCGGCAAGTGCTTTTTGGTAATTCCAGCAATGTCGGTGAAACCCTTTTAGTTACCCTCAGGTTTTGATATGATAGAACATGTCTTGATTTTTGGATATAGAGGGTAAAAATTATGAAAACAGCAATTTATCAAAATCAGAATATTGTCCTTGAACAATTAAGCAGGGATCAATATCAAAAAATATTTCTCGCCGGAAAAAATGGTCAACTGAACTGCCCTGTATGCAAAGGGAACGTTCGATTGTTTTTAGGAATTCAGAAGGACCCCCATTTTTTCCATACACATTCACCTGAAATACATTGCCCAGAACCCACTGTAATAATGGAAAAAGTAGATTCACAACAATCTTCCGAAGTGAACGGATTTAACATCCCAAAGGGTAGAACCATTACACAGATCCCGCAAAGTGTGGATCATTTCAAAAAGTCCATAAATATTGAATATAAGGTTGCGTTTAAACAAACAATTAGTGACAAGCATGAGGAGCGCTCACCTTATTTACAGCAACTTGCAGACAGTGGAGTTGTTCTTGATGGAAGTCAGGCGGCTGCTGTCATGGAGACAGAAGGCTCCTTATTAGTCCTTGCTGGTGCAGGGAGTGGCAAAACTCGAGTGTTAACAGCACGAACAGCATATATGCTAGATGACAAACACATCGACCCAAGGACAATCATGCTCGTTACTTTCACGTCAAAAGCAGCTGCTGAAATGAAGAACCGTCTGCTTTCCTATCCGCAAATGAAACGAGATAAAATCAATCAGCTTGTTACCGGAACCTTTCACAGTATTTTTTATCGCATTCTAATGTTCCATGATTCAATTAATTGGTCTTCAAATAAGCTGCTCAAAAAAGAATGGCAGCGAGACAAAATCCTGAAGGAAGCTGGCAAAGAACTCGACTTGTCCGAAAAAGAATTTGCCTATGATTTAGCTCTTCAGCAAATCGGGTTATGGAAAAACTCTCTGTTGATGCCAGATGAAGTAAAGCCCACCACCGAATGGGAAGAAAAAGCTGTCTTTTTATATAAAAGATATGAAGACTATAAGAAAAAAGAAGGTCTGTTTGATTTTGACGATATGCTAATTGGCTGCTATCAACTGTTTGCCACCACCCCTTCCCTGCTTGAACAATATCAAAATCGGTTTCATTATTTTTTAATTGACGAGTTTCAGGATATTAATAAGGTCCAGTATGAGCTGATCAAACTTTTATCCAGAAAACACAAAAATGTTTGTGCCGTTGGCGACGATGATCAAGCGATCTATTCGTTTCGGGGTAGTGACCCAAGCTATTTGCTAGAATTTGAAAAGGATTTTCCCTATGCCAAAATGGTCACACTTGATCAAAATTATCGATCGTCACATGAAATTGTCTCGGCTGCTAATCAAATGATTGCAGCTAACAAAGTAAGAAGAACAAAGAAAATGATAGCGCAGTTTTCATCAGAAAAACTCCCACAGTTATTTTTTCCCTATGATGAAGAGGAAGAAGCAACAATGATTGTTACCGATATACAGGAGAGGATTTCACTTGGTGCAAATCCTTCAGACTTTGCCATTCTTTATCGGACCAATGCAGGTTCTCGGGCAGTGTTTGAAAGACTGGCTGGCTCCAATCTTCCTTTTAAAATTGATTTAGATGCAGAGGCTTTTTACTTACGCTATATTGTAAGAAGCGCCCTTGCATTTCTAAAGGTGAGTTTAAATGAGGATGACACGCAAGCAATGTCAGACATTTTACCATTATTATTTTTAAAGCAGGCAGTCCTAAAAGAATTAAAAGCACAAAGTATCCTAAAAGACTGCAGTCTTCTTGAAGCACTCGCTTACTTAACGACAGCCCATTCATTCCAGGAAAAGAAATTAAAAAAGGCTGTCACCATTATTCGAGGGTTAAAGCATTCTTCACCTCACTCTGCGATTGAAAAAATCGAGAAAGATATTGGCTTTCTTGATTTTCTGAAAAAACGAGGAAATGAATCGAATAAACTTGAAAAAGGATCGGACGATCTTAAGGATTTAAAGGTGGCTGCAAATAGTTTCGACAAAATTGAAGCGTTTCTAGCTCATTCCGAGCATATGTCGGCGATGAATAAAGAAATCAAAAATTTAAGTAAACATTTTCATGAAGCAATCAGCCTAAGTACAATCCACCGCTCAAAAGGCCTTGAATACAAAACCGTATATATGATCGGCGCAGTCGATGGCAGCCTTCCGCATGATTTTGCCCTGGAAGCCTATCGAAATGGAGACTTTACTGCACTCGAAGAAGAAAGAAGACTATTTTACGTGGCGATGACTCGTGCAAAGGAGCAGCTGTTTATCTCTATTCCTCAAAATAGACGAGGGAGAAAAGCAAATCGCTCAAGGTTCCTAGTTCCTCTTACTAAAAAGAAGAAGACCGATTCCTAAAACTTAGGAAAGTGGTCTTCTTCTTTTACTTTTTATTGATCATATTCGAAATTGTATTAAGGTCAAGCTGCTTTCCATCGTTAACGATTGATTTTACAATTTGATCTTCCATTTCTTTATTTACCGGTTTATTGGCAATTTGAGAAACTCGACGAATCACATTACGGACTGTTTTTTCATCTTTAAAATTCGCATTTTGTAATGAATTGGCTAAATCTAAGATATCTTTCATATTAACGCCCGTTTTCTTTTCAATGTTTTTAAAAAATCCATTATCCATGGTAAAAGATCACGCTCCTTCATAAACTACTTTATTGTATGAAGGAAGGGGAAAATGGTGAATTAAATTTCCTAAACGACAAGTAAAGAAAGGGCTGGCCACTTTTTTTGGCCAACCCTTTCCATTAATACAAGCTTACTGTTTATTAATAGAAGCTTGCACCAACAATGATTAAAAGGATGAATAATACGACGATTAACACAAAAGTTGAACCGTACCCGTATCCACCACCGTAGCCGTAGCCGCCATATCCAAAGCACATAGAATGTCACCTCACTTCTGTAATCTCATTAATAACATATGAAATTACTTTATACTGTGTGTAGGCGCGACATCTATTTCAGTAATTTGGTTTTAAAAATGATTCATTTACCCTTTAGGTTTAAAAATGAGTGCACCAATAAAACCGAAAATAATCGCTGCAGAGATACCGGAACTTGTCACTTGGAACATACCGGTCAGTACTCCTATCAGCCCATGTTTCTCTGCATCCTGAAGTGCCCCATGGACTAATGAATTTCCAAAACTGGTAATTGGAATGGTAGCACCTGCCCCTGCAAAGTCAACTAGGGGCTCATACAGTCCAAAACCATCTAATATAGCTCCAATGACAACGAGCAAACTTAGTGTATGACCAGGTGTAAGCTTGGCAACATCAAATAAAAGCTGCCCTAGAACACAGATTAGCCCACCAATAACAAATGCCCAGAAAAACATCGCTAGCATAGGATCACCCCTTATCTCCATTCATTTCAATAGCAACAGCATGTGCAATACATGGTATCGATTCGTTTTGCTGAAAGCTGAGCGGGGATAGCAGAGCCCCCGTCGCAACCATTAAGATTCGTTTATATGTACCTTTTTTCATTTGGTTCAGTAAATGCCCATACAAGGCTGTGGCTGAGCATCCCGCACCGCTTCCCCCCGATTGTACAGGCTGATCATCCTTATACATTAATAAACCACAATCCTGAAATTGTTTTCGTTCTAATTGAAGTCCACTCTTATTGATTAACTCGAAAGCTGTATCATGACCAACTCGGCCGAGATCCCCAGTGACAATCAAGTCATAATACGAGGGTTCTAATTGAAGATCACGGAAATGAGCCATAATTGTATCAGCTGCTGCTGGTGCCATCGCGCCGCCCATATTAAACGGATCGGTTAATCCCATATCGATGACTTTTCCAATCGTTGCCGAAGTTGTTACTGGGTGCATCTTTCCAGATTCATTTGGTTGCACAAGTGCTACTCCAGCACCTGTTACCGTCCATTGTGCAGTCGGGGGCTTTTGACCTCCATACTCTGTTGGGTATCGAAACTGTTTCTCGACAGCTGCATTATGACTTGAAGCACCCGTAAGCACGTATTTTGCCCCCTGGTAATTTACCACAAAAGAGGCTAAGGCCAGCCCTTCCATGGACGTTGAGCAAGCCCCAAAAAGACCAAAGTATGGAATCTGCATTGTCCTTGCCGCAAAACTGGTTGGCGTAATTTGATTAATTAAGTCTCCAGCAAATAAAAATTGAATCTGCTCTTTCTCAACATTCCCTTTTTGTAAAGCTGTTTTAATTGCTTCTTCTAATAGTAAACGGTGGGCTTTTTCATAAGACTCCTTTCCCATCCATAAGTCTTCATATAATAAATCGAAATCATTGGCTAAATTTCCATTGGCTTCAAATGGTCCACCAGTAACCCCGGTAGCAGTGATCATCGGCCGATTTGTAAATATCCAAGATTGGTGCCCTTTTAGCAATTACAAAACCCCCCAAATCACTAACAGCGTTTTAACTAGCGCCACAACAAAAGCTGAGAAAACACCGAAGAGCACTACCGATCCAGCTAGCTTGAACATATTTCCACCTACACCTAAAACAAAGCCTTCCGTTCGATGTTCGATACATGCCGAGATTACGGCATTACCAAAGCCGGTAACGGGCACAGCACTTCCTGCACCAGCAAATTGTCCTAGACGATCGTAAATTCCGATGCCAGTGAGTAACATTGATAAAAAGACCATTGTTGCCACGGTCGGATTTCCTACACTCTGTTCGGTAAAATCAAAAAAGTAAATATAAAAGTAACTGATGGCTTGGCCGACAACACAAATAAGTCCACCAACAAAAAATGCCTTCATACAATTCTTCAAAACAGGCCTTTTAATTTCATGCTTCTGCTGAAGCTGTTGATAGTTGCGCTGCTGAGGCGTCATGTTCTTCTGCTTACTCGTTGCCATCTTCATTCTTCCTTTCTTACTTCATATCTTTCGTCATTTTAACGATGTCGTTAAAGCGCTTTTCAGCCCTTTGATGAGAAAATTTAGAGGAGGTTTTCATTCTCTCATCAAGTCTCACTGCTTCAAGGAAAATTTTGTAGTCACTTGAAATGGTAAAGTTATCATTGGGATATTTTTCTTCAAGCATTTTGTTGATGTTTTTTTCAATTTTTTTCATTCTAAAACGATGCAAATGCTTAACCTTATATACCACTAGTGTATCTTTTTTCCCTTTTATAACGGCCACGTCATATAATTCTGGAAACGCGCTTACATCATGCTCAATTTCTTTTACATGATTTTTACTTATGTTTTTCCCGGTTACGATCGGATTAGGATTCGTTGTTTTCATAAGGGCTATTTGACTATCCTTAACCTGTGGATTTTGACTACAGGAGGAGAGTAATAATAAACAAGCGAATAATACCCAATGACGAATAGCTTTCATTTGATTCCCATCCCTTATTCCGTTTTTTAACTCATCACAATAGGTAGTTTTTTCGATATTGTCTAAAATTATGACTAGTTACGAGTAATTTATCTATATTCCTTCGTAAAACAAAAAAACTGCCAGTCAATCTGGCAGTCCCCTTAAGCCTATCTAGAAGTTTTTTTTCCGCAGCCACAACCTGAACCTTTTTGCTTTATGGATTTTGACGGTTGATACGTGTGAGTTGATTGTGTTGTTTCTATATCTTGTGTCGTTTCTGTACCTTGTGTTGTGTTTGTATATTGGTTTCTCCTTTTTTTCTGACTCATTAATTCTCTCTCCCTTGCTATCAATTCATTCCTACTTGTATTAGAATATGACCAAGATGTAGGTCTTGTCTCAGCAAACACCTTATTTTTCGATAAAATACTGTACAATTGACTCCAATATTGATGCAATGCCAGCAACCGCTAAAATTAATATAATAGGGTAGGAAACGATTGGATATAGAAGTGATATACCGACAACTCCTACAGAAGTCCATATCCCTGTACACCAATAACAGCTAAGAAGTTCACCGAGGAACTTTTTGACCCCTTTTTCCTTTGGTAAATAATAAACCTCGATTTCACCATACTCATCTACTTCTTTGATTTCATTGAAAAAAGGCTCCCTAATAAATTCGGTTATTTTATCAAAAACAAATAATCTTGTTAGCCTAAAAGACGCAAGTGATAGAATAATCAGGTTTAATAAAGTTATTTTCATGTTGTGTTTACTTTCTTCCTTTCATAGGCATTTTTATCGCCTAATTTACTCAAACAAGGCTATTGTCCGTTACCCAAAAGTACTCTGTGAAATATGTTAATAATGTAAGGTATATATCGGATTAAGGAGGAAAAATAAATGGGTTGTGGAAATAATGATCATGATTTTCATAAAGGTAATTGTGTTTGCGAAGTCGTCCGTGCAATTAAAGATATCCAAGATAATGCTGTAGAAGAAGATGAATGTCCTGAATGTTCCAGTTGTTTCAATGAGCCACTAGGTACCTTGGTTTCACCAGCAAGGAGAGATCCAGTTGATACTCGTGTATTTGTTTTAAGTACTGCGGATGGTTCACCATTCCACGCTTTCTTTAGTACCGAAAACAATGCATGTGTATCCATCTACTTCCGTGTCGAAGATGTATTTGATAACTGCTGTGCTACACTTCGTGTATTAGTACCTGGTCGCCGTGAAGGTGGAACTTTCACCCCAGTAAACTTAGTTTCAGGTGGAGATAAGTGTTGTATTAACCTCGATAGGGTTTGTCAGGTTGAACGTTTCCGCGCAAGTAACGATTGCATTACAGTTGACTTAAGATGCTTCTGCGCTGTTCAATGTATTGCGGATGTTAACTTAGGAATTTGCAATTAAAAATATTGCCAGTCGGTATAATCGGCTGGCTTTTTTGTTGTCTCTATTTTTTGATTCCAATCAAGATAACCCCTTTAAGTGCATGGACTGGCACTGTATTTGTTGATTGATCATGAAATCGAATCGTTACTTCGTTTCCATCGTACTCAGTTAAGTATCCCTGATAATTTTTTTCTTCGGTAATAAAAACGCATGGTGGAGGCGGAAGGACTTTTGGATAGTTGATTAAATAATCCAATCGTTCTTTAATATCCATTTCTTTAAAGGGTTTCACCCTGTTAAAGGGAGAATGCTGCCTTTCCTGAATCGATCTTGGTGATTTTGTTGCTGGATTATCTGATCTAGATCCTTCCGTTCCTATTGGCTCTTGAACTATTTCTTTTTTTAAAAGAGAAATTTTCTTTTGGCTTTCTGCCTCTAACGGCTTTTCTTCTTCCTGTCTGCTCGTATAAATGTCCTGCATGTTAGTTGCAGGAGTCCTTGCAAACGGCTGGTGTATATAGAGTAATGGTCCTTTACTTTTCTTTTCCGACATGCTCTGTACCTCCATTTACGTAATCCTACACATTATATTTATGCTAGAGGCCCATACGCGTTCATAGGAAAATAAGAAATTTACTGCAAGCAAAAAGGCCCGCATCAAATGCGAGCCTTCATCATCATCCTTATAGAATATGATATCCGGAATCAACATGAATGTTTTCGCCGGTAATTCCTCGTGAAAGATCACTGAAAAGGAACAAAGCAGTGTCTCCAACTTCTTCTGGAGTGGTAGCTCTACGTAATGGAGCTCTTTCTTCAATTTCTTTTAAGATTGAATTAAAATCACTTATTCCTTTTGCGGATAATGTTCGAATTGGACCTGCAGAAATCGAGTTTACACGTATGTTATCTTTTCCAAGGTCTGCGGATAAGTAACGAACACTAGCATCTAGAGAAGCTTTGGCTACACCCATAACATTATAGTTCTGGATTGCACGTTCTCCACCTAAGTACGTCAACGTGACAATGCTTCCACCTTCAACCATCAATCCACGTGCTTCTTTCGCTACGGCTGTTAAGGAATATGAGCTGATATTATGAGCGAGCATGAAGCCCTCTCTAGTTGTGTTCATATACTCACCGCTTAGTTCTTCTTTATTAGCAAATGCGATGCAGTGTGCTACCCCATGAATTGCCCCAACTGAATCTTTGATTTCAGCAAAGCACTTCGCAACGTCTTCATCGCGTGTAACATCACACGGTAAAACAAGTGTCCCTTCAGCCTCTAACGAATTAGCAAGTTCTCGAACACTGCTTTCTAATCTTTCACCTGCATAGGTAAAAATTAATCTTGCTCCTGCATTGTGCAATGAGCGGGCAATTCCCCATGCAATACTGCGTTTATTGGCAACACCCATTACTACATAAGTTTTTCCAGATAAAGAAAGATTCATATTGAAAAAGTCCTCCTACTATTACATGAGTTATTAGTACTTGGTACTAATTTTACACTAATTTACGACAAATGAAAAGTTCAACACATCAAACAACATTTTTTCAAAAATACTTTAACAGGTTTCGCAGAATTCTAACTCTCTTTTCAGTTCATCCACATATTCCTTCGATCCGGTAACAATCAAGCGGTCATTCATTTGCAGCTCTGTATCTCCATGTGGGACGATGGAGTCCTTGCCACGGAAAATTCGGACAAATATGATATCTCCTGTAAAAGGAAATCTCCGTAAAGACATCCCATCAAATTGCCTTTTCAGCATAACAATTTCATAAAGTCCCGTCTCCTGATTTGTTAATATATTTAACAAGGTTGGTGATTCAATTAATGCCCGGAGCAATACTTTGGTTGACATAAACGCAGAAAACACTTCTATATTATGCTCCCGTAAGCTTTCCTCTAAATCAGGACTTTCTATTCGGGCAATAACCCTAGAAACTCCTTTTTCTTTCGAAGCTACAGAAAGTGTAGCATTTACTCTTTCATCACCTGTTGAAATCACTACAACTTCTGATTGAAAGACGTTTGTTTTCTCCAACGTTTCAAGGGAATAATCGGGAATTTCAACTATGTCAAAAAGAGAATTAGCAATTTGCTTTTCTGATTTCTCCATTTGTGTATGATACAAGATTGGATCATACAAGCCTGACTTTAATTCTCTTGAGACAGGCAATGTGGTCTGATTGGCACCTAAGAATGCCACGCTTACCCTTTTATTAGCGACCACTTCTTTAGGGAATAACTTTTTAAAAACAATCGGTGTAAAAATAGACGTAATTACAGCAACCAATATTAATGTGCCACTCATCTGCGGGGTAATGATTTCTAACCTCTCTCCTATTGTCGCCGCTGCAATGACTAGGGAAAGTGTTGAAGTGAGTAAAAAACCCGATGCAATGACTGTTTTCAACTCATACCAAATTTTCAAAATATACACGGGGATAAGTTTTGATAAAAGCAGCCCCATTAATAGCAGCGGTATCAATAATAAGAGTTTTTTTTCATTAAAAAGGGACCAAATATCAAGATTTACCCCCACCATTACAAAAAAGATGGGAATCAAAAATCCATACCCGAATGAGTCTAGCTTATGTACAAGCTCTTGGTTCGGTGATAACAACGAAACTAGGACACCTGCTAGAAACGCTCCTAAGATGTTTTCTGCACCCACTGTTTCAGAAAGGCCTACTAACACGATGATCAGTGTAAACACGGCCCTCGTCCCTATTTGAACGGTCCCCGTTGAAAGTGTTTCTATAAAGGTTCGATTTTTAAATCTTTTGCCCAGTAAATAAAGAACGATACCTGCGGCAAACAAAATAAGTAACAGCCACGTATTTCCATGTCCTGATTCATAGAGCGATACAAAAACAGCAAGCAATATCATCGTCACTAAATCAGCTATGACCGCAACCAATAAGATAATTTGTCCGATGACGGTTTTCATAAGATGCGCCTCTTTCAAGGTAGGCACAACAACACCCAATGATATGGTCGAAATGATCAGCGTCATTAAAAAGGCATTTTCAATAAAACCTGCCATCACAAACAAAAAAGATAAACCAAGGGAGAAAATAAAGATACCTGCAAAGATTAGCCCCGCGACTACAAATGAATTGGGCTCTTTTTTTCCATTTGGAAGCTTTTTACGCAATTTCCTCCCAGCAAAGGCCGTGAAGTCTATCTCAAGTCCGCTTAAAAACATGAGAAAAATAAACCCTAAGGTCGATAGGGTTGAGAGCCACATATCTTCGTGAACCACATCAAAACCGCTTTTACCGATTACCAATCCCATAATAATTTCCGCGACGACCACAGGGATATAATTCAATTTAAACCGATGTAAAAGAATCGGTGTTAAAAATGCCATCGTAACAACAATTAATAAAGAAATAACTGAAACCTGCTGCTCCATTCGTGTAACTCCTCTCAAAAAAGTTTTAGATTTGAATTCTTTTTATAAAAACTAACTCTTAGACAAAAAATATCGATATAAGGGAGTTGAATTTATGAAAATTGATATAATCGGTGATATTCATGGATGTTTAACGGAATTAAAAGAACTTACCATTACACTTGGTTATAATTGGGAAAACGGTATCCCGAGACATCCCAATAATAGAGTGCTAGGATTTCTCGGTGATTTAACAGATCGGGGACCTGCTTCACTAAACGTAATTGAAATTGTATGGCAGTTAGTCATTAAAGAAAAAACAGGCTATTACACACCAGGGAATCATTGTAATAAGTTATACCGTTTCTTCCTTGGCAACAAAGTTCAGATTGCCCACGGCTTAGAAACAACAGTTGCCGAATATGAATCATTATATAAAAAAGAGCAGCAATCCATTCGAAAAAAATTCACCGAACTTTATGAAAGGGCTCCATTATATTTAGTATTAGACAACAAAAAGCTTATTATTGCCCATGCAGGGATTAAGCAGGAATTTATCGGACAATCCCATGCTAAGGTCAAAGAATTTGTCCTTTACGGCGATATAACAGGTAAAAAACACCCTGACGGGTCACCGATAAGAAGAGATTGGGCCAAAGAGTATCACGGTGAAGCATGTATCGTTTACGGACATACTCCTGTGAATGAGCCAAGAATCATCAATAATACCTATAATATTGATACTGGGGCAGTCTTCGGAGGAAACCTAACCGCCTTAAGATATCCTGAAATGGAATTGGTTTCTATTAAATCTACTATGCCATATGTAGAGGAAAAATTTAAGCAATTTGATTGAAATTGAAAAAGCGGGATCGCACGCACGTTCAAATTAAAAAGGCTGCCTCCTATAAAAGCGAGTCAGCCTCTAAAATTTCACCCATATCCCTCGGTAATGGTGCAGTAAAAATCAATTCCTCTCCTGAAAATGGATGAATAAATTTTATTCCTTTACAATGAAGAGCCTGCCTAGCAATTAATGATCGGTCTCCCCCATACAAATCGTCACCAAGCAAAGGATGGTTTAAATAAGACATATGGACTCTAATTTGATGGGTTCGTCCGGTTTCAAGTGTGAGCTCCAAATAGGTAAATGCAATATGTTTCTCGATCACTTGATAATGAGTGCAGGCATATTGACCATCCGCACGAACTTCCCGCTCAATAATGCTGTCGTCATTGCGGCCAATGGGCGCTGTAATCGTGCCACTATCTAGTGAAATCCTGCCTCCAGCAAAAGCTTCATATGTCCTTTTCACCTGCCCGCCCCGTTGCATCAAACTGAACAAGTGATGGACATGGCGATGCTTAGCAATTAGAACAATCCCTGAAGTATCCCTGTCAAGCCGAGTTACAATGTGCGTTGTTGCCTTTAGCCCACTGCGCTGATAATAGCCTACAAGAGCATTTGCCAAGCTGTGTACGGGGTGTTCTCGAGACGGAATCGTATTCATTCCTGCGGGTTTATTAACAACCAACAAATACTTATCTTCATATAGAATCGTTAACGGGATTTCTTCGCCCTTTAGTCCCTCGCTAGGACTCTCCATGGGAAAAATAACCATTACTTCATCCCCAAATGCCAACCTGTATCGAACATTTACTTCTTCTCCATTTACTTGGATACTACCGCCCTTGAACTTAATATCCGTTAAGGCCGTTCGAGAAATCTCTTCCTTTTTTAAAAATTCTCTTAAAAGTTTTCCACTATCGCTTTCACTAATTTTCCACTTCATTTGAAACGGGGAAGTCATTATAATGGCCCCTTCTCGTCAATCTGAAATAAAGGAATCATGAACTCTTTTCCAAAAAGGAAACGGCCGGAAACGGGCAAAGCGAATTTTTTCTTCTGGCACCCTAAATTGGATTGATTTTACATCCTTATGAAGCAAGGTCAGATGGTCGATGGTCACTTGAAAATCAGACCGATTTACCGGTTTAAGCATACATGTATGGTGTGCAGGGAGAATAAGCGGCGAGCCTATTGTTCTAAAGACTTTGTTATTTATCGATGCCATCTCAGCCACTTGGAGTGCAGAAATCGACGGATGGATAATCGCCCCTCCAAGTGCCTTATTATAGGCGGTACTACCCGAAGGTGTTGAAACGCATAAGCCGTCCCCACGGAACCGCTCGAAATGCTGTCCGCGGATTTCCACATCCATGACGAGTGTCCCCTCGACACTTTTAACAGTTGACTCATTTAAGGCAAGATACCTTGATTCCTTCCCTGCATGTGAGTAACGGATAATCACTTCTAACAATGGGTATTCCACGACTTGATAGGGTGTTTTAGCAATCGCAATCACTAGCTTTTCAATTTCATCTGGGATCCAATCTGCATAAAAGCCGAGATGGCCTGTGTGAATTCCTACAAAGGCTGTTTTATCCAAACGGCTGCTATAGCGATGAAAGGCATAAAGGAGTGTCCCGTCACCACCAATGGAAACAACTATATCTGGTTGGTCCTCATCGTACACAAGATCAAAATCAAGTAAATAGGTCCTCATTTTGTGCATTAAAATATTTGATTTTTGATCTCCTTTTGATGTTATCGCAAATTTCATAGTATTTTTGCTCCTTGTGACTTGAATGGCTTTTCAAAAGACGGTTATGACAATTAATCCTTTTCTTCTTGTTTTAATTCTTTCTTTCTTGTAAAAAAGGCCTGAGCATCCTGAATTTCACCACGAATCAATGACATTTCCTCATCTAACCGAAATGCCGCTTCAGCTGCTCTTTTCAAACGCATTTGAATATCACTTGGAAAAACACCTTTATACTTATAGCTTAGCGTATGTTCTATGGTCGCCCAAAAATTCATTGCCAAAGTTCGTATTTGAATTTCCGCTAAGATTTTCTTTTCCCCATGTATCGTTTGAACGGGGTAGCTAATGACAACATGATAGGACCGGTACCCGCTTGTCTTTTTATGGGATATATAATCTCTATCCTCTACGATTTCAAAATCATTCCGGTTTCGTAATAAATCGACAACTGTATGAATGTCATCGACAAACTGACACATAATACGCATACCTGCAATATCTTGCATTTCCTCTTCCAATCTTTCTAGTGGTATTCCTTTCTGATTCGCTTTGTCAAGAATACTTGCGATTGGTTTGACTCTTCCCGTCACAAATTCAATCGGTGAATGAGTAGCATCGAGTTCAAATTGACCTCTCATCCCCTTTAATTTTACTTTTAATTCTGCAACGGCCTGTTTATATGGAGCTAAAAATTGGTCCCAATGCTTCATGATTTCACCTCAAAACAAATTAAGTTAAGAAAATACCCTCTACTTTTGTAACCAATTCTTTTCCATAATTACTATTACCTTTAATATTTGTTAAGAGATAATCAAATTCATCATGAAAATTTATTAGTTCTTTTTGCTCATCATTAAAGGTAGCCCAGACAGGTAACTTGTTTTCCTGTGCATTTTTTAAAAGCGGCCAGATTTGTTCATGTAAAACGATATATGTATAATCATTTTTATCTTCCATTAAGTAAATGAAAGAGTATTGGGCAGAATCTACAAGAATCTGTTCCCCAGGAACCAATTCAAGAATTGGCTCATTTGTTTCTAACATTAGTTTATCTTCTTTTATGTATGCCTTTAGGATTGCAATATTTTTCTTCATCTCTATACCTCCATTGTTCACCTACCTATTTTAGCATAATTCATCCATTTCTCCCAAGGATTGATGTTTAAGTTGGAAGTGAGATAATAAAGAAAACACTCAGTTGAAAGGAAGTACGGTATGACGCAAAATATTGAAATCGAATTTAAAAATATGCTAACAAGATTAGAATATGAAGGCCTTCTTAAGTATTTCAAGATAGACAAAAGCCAAATATTCTCACAAGAAAACCACTACTTTGATACACCTGAATTTGCTTTAAAAGGTAAAGACTCTGCACTAAGAATTCGTAAAAAGGGCGGGGCCTACGAAATGACCTTAAAACAGCCGGCATCTGTAGGGCTGCTAGAGACGAATCAGATAATAGGGGAAGAGGAAGCCTCTACCGCCATTCACCATGGGAGACTTCCAACAGGGATCATTCAGCGTCTCATCGAGGACTACCAAATTTCTTTTTCATCTATTAAATATTTTGGATCATTAATTACGGAGAGAGTAGAATTCAACTACAAACAAGGCTTACTGGTATTGGACCATAGTATTTATCTAAGTGAAGAGGATTATGAATTAGAATATGAGGTTGAAAACTATCAGGTTGGAGAAAAAATTTTTCTTGAATTTCTTAAACAATTTAAGATTCCTACACGAAAAACAGAAAATAAAATCCGCCGTTTCTATAGCAAAAAATACGAACTAACAAACCGTGATTAAATTCTTTAAATTAGCTAAAGGGAAGTTTCAATTTGGATTTTTTTCCAACATACTACTGCCTCTTTCTTCTATTAAGAATTGCTCACTTGGTACACATTAATAATGTGTTCAGAGTGACAAATTCACATTTTCAAAGCAATTAATTTGAGATATGAAATAGGCATTGTTAAAATAAATCTACATAATACTTTAAAGGAGTTGTCAACATGATTGAGAGAAAGCTTTCACCATTTGAATCCATTGGTGAAGATACATTACACCATCTTGTGGACACTTTTTATGGACTTGTTGCACAACATCCTGATCTTGCTCCAATATTCCCAAATCAATTTACAGAAATTGCTCGTAAACAAAAGCAATTCTTAACTCAATATTTAGGCGGCCCTGCATTGTATACAGAAGAACATGGCCATCCAATGATGCGTGCTCGCCATTTGCCATTTCCAGTTACTCCAACACGTGCGAAAGCATGGTTATCTTGCATGACTCAAGCAATGGACAAAATTGGCTTAAATGGTCCAATAAGGGACGAATTTTATTCAAGACTTCATCTTACTGCCCAACACATGATTAACACGCCTGATGGCGAGGTTTTAGGTGAAGATAGTGAATAGTTCAAGATCTTCTGGCTCCAAGCAGCAATGTGGCGGAAATGAGAAAAAACCAATTGAGATTTATATGTTTATTGACCCATTATGTCCGGAATGTTGGGCATTAGAGCCCATTTTAAAGAAGCTTCAAATCGAATATGGCCGTTATTTTTCAATTAAGCATATTTTGAGTGGTCGATTAGCCGATTTAAATTTGAGTAAGAAAAAGAATTTTGAGAATCTCGCTCAAGTTTGGGAAAAGACTGCTAGCAGGTCAGGAATGTCATGTGATGGAAGCCTATGGTTAGAGAATCCCGTCGATTCTCCTTTTACAGTTTCCATAGCTCTAAAAGCAGCTGAATTGCAAGGGAGACGTGCTGGTCTTCGTTTCCTGCGAAGAATACAAGAGGGCTTGTTTTTAGAGAAACTAAATGTTTCTAATCTTGAAGTGTTAAAGGATTGCGCTAAGAGCTTAGGTTTAGATGTGGAGGAATTCATGTATGATATCCATTCCGAAAGTGCTGCGAAAGCCTTCCAATGTGATTTGAAGATCACATCTGAAATGGATGTACAAGAAATTCCTACGTTAGTATTTTTCAATGAAAATGTTGAGGATGAAGGAATTAAGATAACTGGTTCTTATCCATATGAGGTATATGTCCAAATTTTAGAGGAAATGCTCTCTGAAAAACCAGTGCAATCTCCCCCGCCTCCGTTAGAAACATTTATGAAATTTTTTAAATTTGTTGCCTCAAAGGAAATTGCCGTTGTTTATAATATGTCTATTTCGCAAATTGAGCGGGAGATGAAGAAACTACTATTAAAGCAAGTGGTTGAACAAATCCCCGCTAAATATGGAACCTTTTGGAGATATATCGAAGAATAGAAAATGTCGTTTGCAAACGGCATTTTTTTATTTTAAGGCTATGTTAAAGGGGTATTGTTGGTTTTATAGCTAGTTGATTGGAGTTGAAATCAACAGCCTAGTTTAACAGATCCTATGAAAAAAACGAAAATGCCTTGCAGCTTTTATACTGCAAGGCATTTTTCTATTATACGAACAAAGGGGATGGGAGAAATTTTTCACGGTTCAAACAAAGGGGTATATGTTTGTTGTGATCAACTTCACGTATATAATATAGCATGGGGTTAAAGATACTGACAATAAGTTTGTGCTTTATTTCACATAATTGTCAAATATCATAATTTCATGGAATGGACAATAGACATAATAGTACGAAGAATGAAAACTACTTTTTAAAAGGGTGGCCATGTTCGATGAGAAAATTCCCTTTCATTATTATGGTACTGTTTATTTTGATTGCTTTTTTCCTCCAAGTACTCGCATTATTAAAGATCTTCCCTCTATTGCTTAGTACACCAATATTGTTTGTATCCATTTTTATTTTCATTTTTTACCTTAATGACAGAAAACGATTTAGAGGATTTTAAAAGGGATGGATGCCAATAGGCACCATCCCCTTTATTTATGCTTTTGATAACAATTGTTCTAATTCATTCAATTTCTCTTCAAATACCTTACAAGCATTTTTGATTGGCTCTGCACTTGTCATATCTACACCAGCTTTTTTCAGCACTTCGATTGGATAATCTGAACTTCCCGAACTTAGAAAGTCAATGTATCTTTTGACTGCTGGCTCGCCCTCTTCTAAAATTTGCTTGCTTAATGCAGTGGCTGCACTAAAACCAGTTGCATACTGGTAAACATAATAATTGTAATAAAAATGAGGAATTCTCGCCCATTCTAATCCGATTTCCTCATCAATCACAATATCCTCATCACCGAAATATTTTTTATTCAATTCGTAATAGCTTTCCGTTAATGAATCCGCTGTTAATGCCTCGTTATTTTGTGCCTTTTGATGGATGATGTGTTCAAATTCCGCAAACATGGTTTGACGGAACACGGTGCCTCTAAAGCCTTCTAAATAATGATTGAGTAAGTATATTCGTTTTTGTTCATCATCAATTGTTTTTAATAAGTAGTCATTTAGGAGTGCTTCATTGCAGGTTGAAGCCACTTCAGCAACGAAAATAGAATAGTTACCGTAAGGATATGGTTGTGATTTCCGTGTATAGTAACTGTGAACAGAATGGCCAAATTCATGGGCAAGTGTAAATAAATTATTTACATTATCCTGCCAGTTCATCAGAATATACGGATGTGTACCGTATGCTCCTGAAGAATAAGCCCCACTCCGCTTTCCTTTATTTTCATGCACATCAACCCAGCGATTTTCAAAGCCCTCTGTTAATATTTTCGAATATTCCTCGCCTAATGGGGCTAACCCTTTAATGACTAAATCCTTAGCCTCATCGTATTTAATTTCCATTTTTACATCCTTCACAAGTGGAGTAAATAAATCGTACATATGAAGCTCATCAAGCCCAAGCACTTTTTTACGAAGCTTCACATAGCGATGTAATAAATGAAGATGATCGGTAACAGTATTTACAAGGTTATCATAAACACTCTCTGGTATATTATTAGCGGAAAGGGCTGAATGTCTAGCTGAATCATATTTTCTTACACGTGCATTAAAATTATCCTTCTTCACATTTCCACTTAATGTACTTGAAAATGTATTCTTAAATTCACCATACGTTTTATAAACGGCTTTAAACGCATCGTGTCTTACTCTAGGATCTGAGCTTTCTAAAAAGCGAATATAACGGCCATGAGTAATTTCTACTTCTTCGCCATTTTCATCCTTGATAGATGGAAATTGAAGGTCCGCATTGTTTAACATTCCAAACGTATTGCTAGAAGCATCCATCACTTCACTCGCTTCAGCTAGCAATGCTTCCTGCTCCGCTGTTAGGACATGTGGTCTTTGCAAATTAATTTCAGCTAGAGCATGCTCATATAATTTTAGTTCTGGTTTCTCATTTAAGAAGCTAGTTACTTTGCTCTCGTCTAGAGAGAGAACTTCTGGAACAATATAAGCCAACTGGCTGGCTGCTTGTGAATACAGATTTTTCATTCTGTCATCCAAGCCCTGGTAAAAAGAGTTCGTCGTGTCTTGGTCATAGCGCATATGTGAATATGTATAAAGCTTTCCAATTCGTTCTAACAGCTTGTCTTGGAACTGAAGTGCTTGATACAGTGTCTCTGCACTTTCCCCTAATTTTCCTTCGAATTCTTTAATCCCTGGGATTTGAGCTTTTACCTCTTGAAACTCCTTTTCCCATTCCTGGTCACTCGAAAAAATATCTTCTAATTTCCATGTATCTTGTTCAGGGATTTCGCTTCGTGCTGGCAGCGATTTTACTGCAGTTTCATTTGCCATCCTTCATCCTCCATTCTATATTCGCCCTACTTAAAGAAATGATCATTACATTATATTCTCCTTATCTTTTCAAACTCCTTTTCACAATTGGCAGCTAGGAAACTATTTACACTTTTATATAGTATGCCCTTATACATATTTTCATTTATTTATTTAAAAGGATTCGCTGATATTTTTGAAAAAATATCAGCTTCGCTTCCTCTCTTTCTCGATTGGACTTTGGAATCGATATCTTCCGTTTCAATTGGTAACTAGTATCTCCTTTTCTTGATATCATACCCAATTGCTCTAACAGTAAAAGGTAATCGAAAATGGCTAATATCGGATTCACTTTTTCAAGCTGTGATAAATTTCTTACAATGATTTCTTTTTTCTTAATTCTCTTATTTAAATGGCATTTAATTTCATATAGGGATATTAAATCATCGGGGCTTTTGTCGGCGATTATATCTATAAAAAAATACGTTTGCCAAATGATCGGTGGTGTTTGGAGAAGTAGTGCGTGATGGACGGGAAGACCAATTTCTGGCGGTAATAAGAAAAGATTAAGGTTTTTGTTATATATTTCATGAAAAAAAGATTTATGCTGATTCCCTGGATGAAGAGCCCAATTTAGATTAAATTTTTCATTTTCACTATTCCAGCTTGATAGATTAAACTCATTGCCCATTTTGGGTTCCAATAAATCACTTAAGTCTATTTTTTTTATAGGATAAGAGGAATGATTAGCGAATGCATTTTTTGTGGAATAGGGAGTGATTGATTCAACCAAATGAAATTGTTGTTTTTCGGGGCAATATGATGGAATATAGAACTTTCCAGAAGTAGTGGTCCGTAAAAATAAGTACTGAAAGTTTGACAATGCAACGATATTCCTCTTTTTAATGATTATTTTGTTGCTAGAAAGAATCCAAAGTGGAATGTACCCATTCTGAAGATATGAATTCGTCCGCTTAATAAAAATGCTCTCTGGAATGGTTGAGCATTGATACTCTAGCGCGTATTTCTTTCCATTATAATTGAACATGATATCAGGTCGCTGTTGAATATCCCTATCATAGTACTCTAAATCGGAAGGAATCTTTTGTCTTATCAGCCACTGATAGAGTTGACGTTTTCCCTCCATGTGGTAATTCGATTCGCTTTCATAAAAATCACGGCAAGCTCCCCCCTGCTTATGGGCAAAATGAAAAATCCGCTGATCTCCTAATTTTAGCAAAACACTTTCCCCACAAATAGGGCAAAAAAATTCTTCTTTGCTGCGAAGGGCCAAAAGAGTGTCTTTTTTGTAATCAAGCCCTAGACAGATTTTTTCACCAATTTTTGTTTGTGCTGTTAACAATTATTTCTCGCCTCCTTCATCTATCATAATTCGCTATAATTATCATTAATTCCTTTTAATAGCAAAAAAAACTCGCCAATTCGACGAGTTTTTTATCATGGCTTCTTAGAGTAAGGGCGATAGTAACCGAGCTGTTGATTCAAGTACTCTTAAACCCAGATGTCTTTCATGAAAAATTGTTTTATCCAGCTGTTTAGAATATTCAAGGTCATTAATATATTCATCAACTAGCTTCTGAGTACTTTTAGTACGGAATAAGAATGCATTTACCTCAAAATTCAAATGGAAGCTCCTCATATCCATATTGGATGTTCCAATCGAGGCTAGTTCATGATCAACGATAACAATCTTACTGTGCATAAAGCCCCGTTGGTATTCATATACCTTAACGCCTGCTTCTAAAAGCTCTGGGAAATAAGATCTTGATGCATGAAAGACGATCCGTTTATCAGGTTTATTGGGTACTAGGAGGCGTACGTCTATACCACTGAGTGCTGCAACTTTTATTGCTGAAAAGATATCTTCATCTGGAATAAAATACGGTGAAGCAATCCAAACTGATTTTTCCGCACTTGCAATCATTGAGAAAAAGATATTTTTGATAACACTCCATTCGTTATCAGGCCCTCCAGCGATGAGTTGAACACCACCGTGACTTTCATTATCATTTTGGGGTGATAAGTATTCGGCTGTTAGGAAACTGTGATTAGTCATGTAATACCAGTCTTGTAAAAAAATTAGCTGAAGTGTTCGAACAGCTTCCCCACGAAGCATTAAATGCGTATCACGCCAAAAACCAATGTTCTTATCTCTTCCTAAATATTCATCTCCAATATTGAGACCGCCAACAAATCCAATCGTCCCATCTATTATGATCATTTTACGATGATTACGGAAATTAAATTTATTATTTAAAAAAGGCAGTTTTACAGGCCCGAAAATCACCATTTCGATCCCTGCATTTCTTAGGTCGTTTATATAAGACTTGGACAACTGCCAAGAACCCACTGCGTCATATAAGAAACGAATCTTTACACCTTGATGGGCCTTTTCAATAAGAATATTTTTAATTTCTTGACCAATATGGTCGTGACGAACAATATAATATTCAAGATGGATATGATGCCTAGCTTTTTTTAGTTGTTCTAAGATATGGTGAAATGTTTCTTCTCCATTTGTTAAGATTTTTGTGGAGGTATCAAAGGAAATTGGACTATTCCCCAGTTTTTGAGCCAAATTGAATAATTTACCTTGGTGTTCCCCCATTAAGCTTAGCTTTTCATCACTTCTTGGATCATCCTCACCTTCAACTGTCAAAAACGCTTGCTTATCTAAGAAATACTTCTTCCTAAACATCTTTTCTTTCCGATAATTTCGGCCAAAAAGGAGGTAAAAAATAAAACCAACCAAAGGAAAGCTACCTAGAACTACTAGCCAAGTGATCGTTTGAGTTGGGTGGCGGTTCTCAAGGAAAATAACAAAGCCAATAAAAATAACTGACAGTGTAACCAAAACACTTAGGACTCCAAAGATCCCACTTGCTAATCGATCCTTAAAGAAAAACAATAGTACAGATAATACCGCCAAAAATATAATAACCCTTACTGTGTTTTTCAGTGCCCTCACCTACCCGAGTTTTTTCAGGAAACAGTTAATGTTAAAAATACCGATTTCAATATTGAAATCGGTACATTAATTAGCGAAAATGTTTTCGTAATTCAGTAAAAACATTTCCAGAAATTATTTCTTTACCATATTCTTGAATACGATGAATGGTAAGTTGTGTTTCAAAACCGTACTCAAGCAAAATACTTAATATATCGTCAATTTCATCTTCTTCAAATAAGTCTTCAGGAAATTCAATATATAAATAGTATTTTCCTTCAAAATGATACAGCATTGTCACTAAATCATCCAATCCTGAACGATTAGATAAGCTAATAACATCCTCAAAGTCTTTAAAGCCAATGAGGAATTCTAACGTTTCTTCCTCAAGAATTATATCTTCCTCATCTGAATGATTGCGATTAAAATGATGATCCAAAAGATCTTCAATCTTATCATCAGCAGGAAAATCTTTTATTTTTTCATTAGGAATGGGGAGTTCAAACTTTTCTCCATCTTTTGACAACTGTGCTTTGGTAACCAGAACCTCTAAGCCTTTATCAAGTGCTTGGACTTGAATCCAAAGAGGACCTTCAATAACAAATTCTTCCTCATCATGGACTTCATCCATCATTTCCCAAAAGAGTTCTTCACTACGTTCGCGATTGTACCAAATCTCTTCACGGTCAAAGCCTCTTTCCTCTATATCACCATATGAAATGTAAAATTTCACTGTATTTTCATTAATGCGTTCAATCTCCATTAAAAACCTCTCCCTTCCGTTTTCCAGATTGAAGGGACTAAATACCCCCAAGCAGATACTGCCTTAGCATTTACTTAATTTCAAAAAAATTTTCATAGGGTGTAAAAAAGTAAATACTCGTGTACTTTTATTTTATGTTAAAAGTACTAATAAGGGAAATAAAAAAGGCTGAAATCTAAAAAACCGTGTTAATACCTATTCAACTTAGTTAAGATTTTCATTATATTGTAGCAAAGTGGGATAGAAACCACAACGATATTATTTTTTATATACAAAAAAAGACCTCCAAAAGAAGGCCTATTTATTTAATTAACCATACGCTGTGCTTCGCGCAACTGAAACGTTCTGACTCTTCTTGGGAGGAATCGTCTGATTTCATCCTCATTATATCCAACTTGTAAACGTTTTTCATCGATTATAATCGGCCTGCGCAAGAGACCAGGATTTTCTTTTATTAATCCAAATAAATCCTGAAGCGGCATTGCATCTAAGTTAACGTCTAATTTTTGAAATGTCTTTGATCTTGTTGAAATAATTTCATCCGTACCATCTTCAGTCATTCGAAGTATTTCTTTTATCTCTTCCATTGTTAATGGTTCGGAGAAAATATTTCTCTCTGTGTATGGTATTTCATGTTCTTCTAACCATGATTTGGCTTTCCTACATGATGTACAACTTGGTGAAGTGTATAGTGTAACCATTCGATCTTCACACTCCTCTTTTATTTGCGTCTATTTATTGATATATCCCGTATATTGAATTATTAAACCAATTTATTATAATCAAGTTAAATCATCTTTCAATAATCATTATAAATAAGTAATTTATATCATTGATTATACACCACTGTTTCTTAAAAGGGTACCTTTTTTTCAAAAAATATTGTAAGACGAAAAACAATTCAAAAATTTGTTGTATCACTAGATTAGACGAATAATTCTCCTAAAAGTTTCATATTTTTTTATTATTTTATCTTGAAATTTTTCAATAATCATTATTCCTCTTCCTATAATGTTCGTCTATCCTGTCTAATAAAGAGATTGTCATCAAGAAATAAATTGTTTTCACTACTTTAACAATTTATTTCTCTACGGCAAAAAACGATAAACCAAAATTCTATTCTCAATTAAAAATTTGCAGTGAAAACGCATTCATTAATTTTAAAAATCAAATCGAAAGTTATTTAATTTCCTCTTTAAATAAACGGTAAGTTCTTTTACAATAAAGGAGGGATATTAATATCGTGCTACGAATATTCAAAACAGCTGATAATGAAGGGGGTTAATACTATGGGAGCATACATATTGGATTTAACTATTGTTGCTTTACTAATTGTAGGAATTACTGCCCTAATGGGTGTTATTACAAACAGTTTTGGTGAAAAAGTGTTTGGTGGTAAAAATCGAAGTGAATTTGTTGATGAAAGTGCTAAATACCAGACTGGATGGAAAACTGTCGGAGGCAATAAGAAATAATAAACAAAAAAACGATCTCGTAGCGAGATCGTTTTTTTGTTTTATTTAGATTGTACTTTGTATTGTTTGAACTCTTTCTCCGAGCATAGAACAAAGTGACCAGGAGTCACCTCTCTAAATTCAACTGATTCATTAGGCTCGTAGTTATGACTAGCTGGATCATATGATTTCCGTTTCCGTGTCCGTTCACTGATTGGATCTGGAGCAGGAATCGCTGATAAAAGTGATTGTGTGTACGGGTGCAGTGGATTTTTATAAAGTTCATCGGCAGGTGCAAGTTCTACCATTTTACCAAAATACATAACACCGATACGATCACTAATGTATTTTACCATTGAAAGATCATGGGCAATGAAGAGATAAGTTAAGTTTTTCTCTTTTTGAAGTTTTTTCATCAAGTTAACAACCTGCGCTTGGATAGAAACATCCAACGCTGAAATAGGTTCATCAGCAATGATAAATTCTGGTTGAACAGCAAGGGCACGTGCAATACCAATTCGCTGACGCTGACCACCACTAAATTCATGAGGATAGCGGTTCGCATGCTCTCTATTCAAGCCAACGGTTTCTAAAAGCTCATATACTTGCTCCATCCGATCTTTTTTTGAATTTGCCAAGCCATGGATATCAATTCCCTCGGCAATAACATCAGCTATTTTTAATCTCGGATTTAATGACGCATATGGATCTTGGAATATCATTTGCATTTTCCGATTAAAATCTTTTAATTGTTTTTTAGACTTTTTACCGTGGACGTTAACTCCATCGTATAAAACTTCGCCGCCAGTAGCATCGTATAAACGGATTATTGTTCGACCTGTTGTTGATTTACCACAACCAGACTCTCCTACTAATCCCATTACTTCACCTTTAAATATTTCAAAAGAGACATTATCTACTGCTTTTACTTCATTCACTTTACCTTCATTAAAATATTGCTTTAAATTTTTAATCTCAAGTAATTTTTCTCTTTGAGCCATTTATTTCCCCTCCTTTATTCCAGGGAATTGACCTTGATTCGTTTTCTCTAGAGTAGCTACTGGAGTATTTCCTGCAAATTGATTTTGGCGTCTTTTTACAGCCTCAGGTGGGTTAACCTTTGGTGCATCAGGATGTAACAGCCATGTTGCTGCATAATGTGTGTCAGAAACTTTAAAGAAAGGCGGCTCTTGCTCTAAATCAATTTTCATAACAAATGGGTTACGCGGTGCAAACGCATCACCTTTTGGAGGATCTAATAAATCAGGTGGTGTCCCAGGAATCGAGAATAACTCCTCATCATGTGTATCCATGTCAGGCATTGAACTGATTAAGCCCCATGTGTATGGATGTTGTGGATTATAGAAAATCTCATCGGCTGTCCCAATTTCAACAATTTTCCCACCATACATAACTGCTACACGATCCGCTACATTAGCAACCACCCCAAGGTCATGGGTAATGAAGATTATCGATGTATCAATTTTCTTTTGTAGATCCTTCATTAATTCAAGAATTTGTGCTTGAATTGTAACGTCTAAAGCAGTTGTCGGTTCATCGGCAATAAGAATTTTAGGATTACATGCCAAGGCAATGGCGATAACAACCCTTTGTCTCATCCCACCGGAGAACTGATGCGGGTATTGATCTACACGTATCTCTGCTTTTGGAATACCAACTAGTTTTAATAAATCAACTGCTCTTTCCTTTGCAGCGTGTCTGCTTATATTTTGATGTTTAATAAGAGGCTCCATAATCTGGTTGCCAATTTTCATTGTTGGATTTAGTGAAGTCATCGGGTCCTGGAAAATCATTGAAATATCTTTTCCACGGATTTTTTGCATTTCTTTATCTTTAAGTTTTGTTAGGTCTTTTCCTTCGAAAAGAATTTCACCACTTTTAATTTCTGAATTGTGTTCAGGAAGTAACCGCATGATTGATTTTGTTGTAACTGATTTTCCAGAACCTGATTCACCAACGATCGCTAATGTTTCACCATTATATAAATCAAAGCTTACACCACGAATCGCTTGTACTTCTCCAGAAAATGTATGAAACGATATATTTAAATCCTTTACTTGTAAAACTTTCTCCATTTACATACACCTGCCTTCTAATCACGCATTTTTGGATCCAACGCATCTCGTAATCCGTCCGCCACTAAGTTAAAGCAAACCATAATAATAGCTATCATAATGGAAGGAATAATCATTTGATAAGGAAATGCAATCATAGATTTAAATCCTGAATTGACTAATGTTCCTAAAGATGCATTCGGTTCTTGTAATCCCAACCCAATAAAGCTCAAAAATGCTTCAAAGAAAATAGCATTTGGGATTGAAAACATCGTATTTATTATAATGACACCAAACATGTTCGGAATCATATGTTTAAAAATAATTGAAGAATTAGTAGCACCTAGTGTCTTGGCAGCCAAAACAAATTCCTGACCTTTAAATTTCAACACTTGTGCTCGAACAACTCGGGCCATACTAGTCCAGCCGGTTATAGTTAAGGCGATTATGATTGGAATAATACCTGGCTTTAACACCAAAATCATTAATACAACAACAATCAGGTTGGGAATACCAACAATAACTTCTATAATACGTTGCATAACACCGTCAATTTTTCCGCCTAAATAACCAGATACAGCTCCATATGCAACACCAATGGCCATATCAATTAATGCTGCCATGAAAGCAATAAATAACGATACTTGTGTACCTTTCCAAATTCGTGCAAACTGGTCTCGGCCTAAATTATCAGTTCCAAACCAGTAATAGGCATCAATTTTCCGAACTTCATATGCGTTGTACACTGTGCCGTCTCTTCTGGATAATGTTCCATCAAATGGAAGCCATTCTACATCTTCTAAACCTTGAATACGCGGCGGCAAGTTATTATGCTTAGTGTTTTGTGTATCGAAATCATACGGCGTAATCATCGGACCAACAAATGCCAAAATAAGCATGATAGCTAAGACTACTAAGCTAACAACCGCACCTTTATTCTTCCGAACTCTTAGCCATGAATCCTGCCAAAAGTTTAGGCTCTTTTTGGAGATTTTTTCACTTTTTGATGGGTCAATATGGGCAGGAGCAAACATATCCTTTGAAATTGTAATGTCTTTGTTGCTCATTTAGTTTTCCCCCCCGATATACGAATACGTGGGTCGATGATTCCATATAGAATATCAACAATCAAGATAACAACAACAAATAATACAGCAAATAAAATATTGGTTCCCATAATGACAGGGTAGTCATTCATATTAATTGATTTAACAAATTGTTCCCCAAGTCCTGGAATTCCAAAAATTTGTTCAATAACTAATGAACCAGTCATTAAGCTAACAGCTAAGGGTCCTAATACAGTCACAACAGGTATTAATGCATTCCTAAGTGCATGCTTTAGACTAATTTGCCAACGGCTTGCTCCCTTTGCTCTCGCCAAAGTAATATAATCAGATCCTAATACCTCTATCATCTCAGTACGCATAAACCGTGCCGCAATTGATATTGGAAACATCGCTAATGCAATGGTAGGCAGAATGGTATATTCAGGTCCTTTCCATAACATAACAGGAAGCCAATGCAGTTTAACAGAAATATAAAACTGAAGCAATCCAGCAAATATAAATGACGGTACTGATTTACCAACTACAGCAATAAATGTAGACCCATAATCTATCCATGTATTTTGCTTTAAGGCAGCAATTACACCCAAAAATATGCCAATTATTGCACCAACTATCATAGCTTGCAAACCTAATTGTGCAGATGGCCCAATGCGGTTAGCAATAAGTTCTGTTACAGGGGTATTGTCAAATTGAAAGGATACTCCTAGGTCACCCTTTACCAAATTCCTCATATAATTAAAATATTGAACAGGCAGAGGTTCATTCAAACCATATTTATCCAGCAAAATATCGCGCTGAACTTCTGAGAGCTTTTCGAAGTTATTAAATGGGCTACCTGGAATTAGCTTCATGAGGAAAAAAGTAAGTGATGTTACGATTAAAAGTGTAATTATCATATAGCCAGTTCGTTGTAAGATATATTTTGCCATGCCTACACCTCCTAATTTTTTAAATATTCGACGTTTTTCGACAATTCCCATACAGGTAAAAAGAGAGTATATTTCTTCAATATACTCTCTTTCTATTTGAGTAGTATAGCTACTATTTTGTGATTTTAATCCACTGGTAACTATAATCCGGACCAAATGCATGGTGAGCAAAACCTTTAACCTTTGGATTGATAAGAAGGTTAACTGAACGTTGGTAAAGTGGTGCGATTGCCGCATCATCTTCTAACAAGATTTTTTCTGCATCTTGAAGAGCTTTCCAACGATCTTGTGGCTTAGCTACAAGTTCTTCACTAGCTGATTTAATTAACTTATCAAATTCTGGATTACTATAATCCATGTGGTTTTGTCCGCCGCCAGTAACCCATAGATCCATGTATGTCATAGGGTCAGCGTAGTCAGGTCCCCAACCACCCATTAATAGATCGTAATCTTGAGCGTCTTCACGAGCAATACGAATTTTGAATGGTACAGCCTCGACAGTAATTTTTAATCCAGGTAAGTTTTTCTCTAATTGGTCTTTAACGAAAGCGTCAGTTAATTTTGAAGTTTCAGTATCTTGACCAACATAAGTAAATGCTACTTCTTTAAGGCCTGTTTCTTTAAGACCTTTTTCCCAAAGCTTTTTAGCTTCTTCTTTGTTAGTGCTTAGGTAAGTTCCAGGAGTATCACGGAAATCTTTACCATCTAAGAATGAGAAACCTTTTGGTACAAGGAAATCAGCAGGGATAGATCCGTTTGCTAATACATCTTCTGTTAAAGCTTTTTTGTCAACAGATAAAGCAATCGCTTTACGGATGTTAACATTTTTCAATGCTTTATTCTTTTCGTTCATTTTTAACCACCAGATAGATGGCTCTTGGTAGCGTAGTAAATCTTTTTGTCCTTCAAATTGAGAAAGAATCGCAGCTTGTGCAAGCTTCCCTGTGATATCAGCTTCGCCTGCAGTATATGCGTTTGCAGAAGCTTGTGGGTCTTTAGAAACGTTAAAGTTGATTTTCTCTAAAGTAACGTCTTTAGCATTAACGTAATCAGCATTCTTTTCTAATACCCATTCAGTTCCAGTTGGGCCATCCCACTTAGTCATTTTAAATGGACCATTGTAAAGTAGGTGAGTAGCATCTTTCGCATAGTTAGCGCCTTCTGCTTCAACAAACTTTTTGTTTTGTGGGTAGAACAATGGGAATGTTAAGTAAGATTCGATATATGGAAGCGCTCTCACTAAAGTGATTTCGACAGTATAATCATCTAATGCTTTAATACCTAAATCTTCTATTTTCGCTTTACCAGCAACAATTTCAGATGCATTTTTGATTTTGCCTTCCATGAAGTATGCGCCATAGGGAGCAGCAACTTTCGGATCAATTGCACGTTGCCATGCAAACACAAAATCATGAGCAGTAACTGGGTCACCGTTTGACCATTTTGTATTTTGTTTTAGTTTAATTGTGATAACAGTTTTGTCGTCATTGTATGTTGGTGCAGCCTCAGCAACGCCAGGGATAACTTTTTGGTCGGGATCTAAACGATATAAACCTTCGTTTGTAGCATTTAACATTGTGAAGCTTAATACGTCTTGAGACATTACGCTGTCCATAGATGGAATTTCTGCAGTTTCAAGAACATTAAGAACTTGTTCATCTGCTAAAGTTGTTTCCTCAGTGCCAGCATTATTATTGCCTTCATTCTTCTCTTTTCCTTCATTCTTGTCTCCGCCTGAACATGCTGCTAGAAACATGCTTAGAACTAGTGATAGAACTAAAAGTAGTGAAAGTTTTGATTTCTTCACTTGTAGACCTCCCTTTTCTATTATTCTGAAAAATTACTACATTCTCTATTATACATATTTTAAATTAATTGTACATTATTTTTTACAATTTTATTTACAGTATTGAAACATTCGTTACGTATTCGTTACAAATTCCTGTGTTATAATTTACACTTATAATAATTTTTTTGTATAATATTAAGTGTCTACCCTTATTAAATCTATGTTTTGGAGGTTATACTGTGAATTACAGATTAAGGAAAAGACTTTTAATATTGGCACTAACACAGTTGCTTATACTAATAATTTCTTCACTTTCAAAAAAAGGATTTTCTTTATTAAATTATATCGATATATCGTTTTATGTTTCTTCTTTGCTCCTTCTTACTTTCTTACTACTTTATACGATAAATTCTGGCTTTTACGATGTCATTGGTAAATCATTTAATTTGGCTTTTTCAAGAGGGCAAAATAATAGAAAGTTCGAAGATATTCCTGCCTTATCTGAGCTCATTACATTCAATAAATCATCCCTTCTATTTCATGGATTAGCTAACGGTCTCCTGATGCTAATCTCCTGCTGCCTATATTATTTTTTACGGACTTGAAATTAAATATACAGTTCATTTATAATAAGAACAATTGTATAGTTGCTTAACAGGCTATGATAAAGAGTAGTACGTATTTTCCTTCGTTTCAGAGAGTTTGTGGGTGGTGTAAACAAACACGAATAAATACGGAATGGACTTTGGAGCCTCTGTCTGAACATATAAAAGTAGGATTTGACGTTTTCCTTGCGTTAAAAGGACTCCCGATCGTCATTGTGGATGATTGTGGAATTGAGTGACTCTTTATTGAGTAATTTAGGGTGGTACCGCGGAACCATTCGTCCCTATTAGTTTTATGGGGATGAATGGTTTTTTTTATATATTTTTAGGAGGAAATTAATCATGAAAACGATTTTTTCTGGTATTCAGCCGAGTGGAACAATAACACTTGGTAACTATATCGGAGCATTAAAGCAGTTTGTTGAAATGCAAAACGAATACAATTGTTTCTTTTGTATCGTTGACCAGCATGCCGTTACGGTTCCACAGGATCCAATAACACTTCGCAAAAATATTCGAAGTTTAGCGGCATTGTATCTAGCAGTTGGAATTGATCCAGAAAAAGCTACTTTATTTATCCAATCAGAGGTCCCTGCTCACGCACAGGCAGGATGGATTATGCAATGTGTTGCCTATATTGGTGAACTTGAAAGAATGACACAATTTAAGGATAAATCTACTGGTAAAGAGGCTGTGCAGGCAAGTCTTTTAACTTACCCGCCACTCATGGCTGCAGATATCCTCTTATATAACACGAATCTTGTACCAGTAGGTGAAGATCAAAAGCAACATTTAGAATTAACACGGGATTTAGCTGAAAGATTTAATAAAAAATATAGGGACGTATTAACTATCCCTGAGATTAGTATTCCTAAAATTGGTGCTAGAATTATGTCATTACAAGAACCAACAAAAAAAATGAGCAAATCAGATCCAAATAAAAAGGCAATTATTACACCATTAGATGACCCGAAACAGATTGAGAAGAAAATTAAGAGTGCTGTCACCGATTCAGAAGGAATTGTTAAATTCGATAAATTAAACAAACCTGGTATATCTAACTTATTATCGATTTATTCTATCCTAGGTGGTAAATCAATAACAGAAATTGAAGGAATGTATGAAGGGAAAGGATATGGTGATTTTAAAGGCGATTTAGCAGATGTCGTCGTAAATTTCTTTCAGCCTATCCAAGAAAAATACTATGATTTACTCGAATCATCAGAACTCGACCGGATTCTAGATGAAGGTGCAGAAAAGGCAAATCTAGTGGCATCTAAAACCCTTAAAAAAATGGAAAATGCAATGGGACTTGGTAGAAAAAAAAGATAACAAAAAAAGCCTGACCCACAAAAGATATGGAATACATATCTTTTGGGTCAGGCTTTTAATTTACTTTCGGACCGTGCTCCATTTCCCAAAGCTTTTCAAAAAACGGCTGTCCTTTTATTAAATTTTCACAAAATGTCTCATGTCGCTTAGACCACCCATACTTTGTTTCCTCAAACAATTGTTCCCATGCAGCTTCAAAATTTAATTCTTGAATGGTTGAATAATGCTCCGGGCACCATTCGGTATACCAATATCTAACTTCTGCTTCATTACTAGATGAGAGCAATTGATCTAAAGCCATAAATAACAGTTGTTTTAATTGACGCTCTTTTCTTGTTAAACCTCTCATTAGTTCTGGTTCAGGTGAGAGAATATGATAGTCCTTCATTTTTTCCTGCTCATAAAAATGATATTTAGTTGCCTCGTGTTGAGCAATCATTTCGTACACCAATTGCTCTTGTCTAGGAATTAACCGACTTTTTCGAATCGGGATATTATAGCCTATGGTATCAATTGCTAAGATCCCAATTCCATCAGTTACCACGAAGCAATAGTCAAGTTGAACTCTTTCATGGTTTTTTCTTAAATAGGCTTTCTGATAAATATCATCTAGAAGTTGTTGAGGTAATTCTGACAAATCGTTTTCAATGTACTTAAACAAAACAGCCTCAACTTTTATCAGTGGTACCTGATCTAACAGTTCCACCCCGTCATCCTTACGCCATTCATGAAAGTGACATACATTATAACCGTTTTCTTCCCCTTCAAACCAATTTACCCATACATCATGAAGATACAACATTTTACAACCCCTCACTTCAAGAAACTGTTTGTAAATCAGTATGGGCAGACCTTAGTTAAATTATTCCTTTATATATATTTTGCTCCAATTTGAATGATTGACCTACCTTTTTAGAACCTGTCCTATTATATATCTTAATTTATATGGGTAAATGATATTGGTTATTCCAGAATGAAGAGAATAACAAAAAAATCCACCACATTAATGGCAGATTTTATCTTTTTGATTTTGGATTGAAAGCATCCTTTAATCCTTCTCCGATAAAGTTTATCGATAAAATAGTAATCGTTATAATTAATGCCGGCGGTACCCATATCCAAAGCTTAAATTGGAGAACATCCGGCTCGTTTGCCGAATTCAACATATTTCCCCAACTTGGAATTTCCTGAGGCACACCAAAGCCAAGAAAACTTAATCCTGTTTCAGCGACAATCATTGTCGCAAATGTAATCGTCGCTTGCACGATAATGGTAGATAAAATGTTTGGTAATAGATGTTTCATAATTACTTTGGCTGGTGAACAACCAATTGAAATAGCAGCCGTAATATATTCATTTTCTTTTTCAGCGAGGATTTTACTACGGACAATCCGGGCGATTCCCCCCCAGCTTAACAAGCTAATGGTGCCGATTAATACCCATAAACCATTTACTTTTCCAAAAAGAATGGCATTAAGGACTATTACAAATACTAGAAATGGAAAGTTTAAGATAAAATCTGTAAATCTCATTAATATACTATCTACTGTTCCACCAAAATAACCTGAAATAGAGCCGATCAATGTTCCAAGTAAAATGACAAATAATGTACAACTCATTCCAACTAATAACGATATGCGGCCCCCATAGAGTAATCTCGTAAAAACATCCCGACCGGCTTTATCAGTTCCAAGCCAATGATCACCCGATGGTTCTAACGACATTTGGCCAATATTAATTCTCGTAATATCTGCAGTTGTAATAAAAGGAGCTAGTATCGAAACAATAGTAACAATTAATAAAAAGGTAAAGCTGACCATTGCTAATTTATTTTTTACAAATTTCTTCCGAGCAATGGCAAAAGGAGATAAACTTTTTTTCGGGGGTGTTACGATAACATTTTTTTCGTATTGTGTTACGGCTTTCATTTTTTCTCCCCCTAATCTAGCCTAATTCTCGGATCTACAACACCATATAATACATCTGCTACTAAATTGCCGATAAGTGTTAAGAAAGAGAAAAACATGGTCAATGTCATTAATACTGGATAATCTCTTGTCCCGACAGACTGCAGGAATAATTGTCCAAGACCTGGATATGTAAAAATCGTCTCGGTGATAATAGCACCACTAATAATGGCAACAATATCAAAGCCTAAAAAGGTTATAAGTGGGATAATTGAGTTTCTTAAAATATGAACATTGTAGATTTTACTTTCCGGAGTCCCTTTTGCACGAGCAGTACGAACATAATCTTTACGGCTATTTTCAATAATATCGTTACGTAAAAATTGCGTATAACTTGCTGTACTTAATAATCCAAGTACGATAGCTGGTAAAAAAACATGGTGAAAACGGCTTAGCCACCATTCTAAGGTTCCATCTGTAACACCAATGTCTACTGAGCCATTGGATGGAAACCAGCCTAACTTAAATGAAAAGAAAAAGATGGCGAATACCCCTGCAATAAAGGATGGAATGGCCAAGCCTATGTAGTTTAATCCTCCTATTAGGTTATCCATTAAGGTATACGGCTTTCGACCTGCATATGAACCCATAAAAAATGCAAGGACGTAGGTTATTAAGATAGCTGAAAGGCCTAATAGTATGGTGTTAGGGAGACGTTCTCCAATAACCTCAGATACAGCAATTTTGAATCGTGTTGATTTCCCAAAATCCCCCTCCACGAAACCACTAATCCAACGGAAATACTGCTGAGGCATCGGATCATTGTATCCCAATTTCTCACGCATTTCTGCGATGTATTCTGGATTTGTATTTCTTGGATCAATCTCTCCACTAAGAGAATCCCCCGGCATTAATTTTGCCAAGGAAAACACTACTATGGAAGTAAGGAGTAACATTGGAATCATTCCCAATATTCTACGAAATGCATATTTCAACATGTGCATTCTCCTTGTCTATAAGCTTTGGTAACCACAAGCTGTATATCTCGCCTAATTTGTTCAAATGGGAGAAGCAAAGCCTTCTCCCATTTGAAGTTCAAAATTGAGTTGTCAGTATTAGTAAGCCCTTAAACAAATTGTATTAACTTTTTAGAAAACTGTACTATTGTTTTATCCACCATTCATTTGGACGGTTCATACCAGATACGTCAAATTTAACTTCCTGAACTCGCTTGCTAACAGCCATTGTTTCTTCTAGTTCAGCAATTGGTAATGCGGGAAGATCTTGCATGAATAGTTTTTGCCATTGTACATAAAGATCCTTACGTTTTTCGTTATCTGTTCCAACAACACTGATATCAAGTGCTTGATCCAACAATTTATCACTGTCCTCATTTACCCAGCGTGGATAGTTCCAAAGTGCTTTTGAGCCCCAAAGTGGAGTTGGATCTGGATCTGCACCAGTTGACCAGCCTCCGAAGAATACTTCCATTGATTTGTCCGCTTTTTCAAGCATTTCATAGTAAAGATTTACGTCAGTCATCGTTAATTTAGTTTTCAATCCAACAGCTTCCCAATATTGAGTCATTGCTTTGGCACGAGATTCAAAAGTTGGGTTATCTGTTGCATAGTGGCTGAAGTTTACAACGAATTTCTTACCGTTTGGATCTTCACGGAATCCATCGCCATCAACGTCTTTGTAGCCTGCTTCATCTAATAGTGATTTAGCTTTTTCCGGATCATATTTGTATTGCTCTAAATCTTTATTAGGTGCTGCAATCCAATGGTTTGTCGGGATTGGACGGTTTACAGGCTTACCTACACCAAAGAAGAACGCCTTAACCCATTCCTCACGATTGATTGCATAATACATTGCTTCACGAAGCTTTTTCTCTTGATATTTTGGTTCGTTCATGACATTTTTCTTGCCATCCCAAGTACCTAATCTGAAACCAACGTAGTAATAGCTTACGCCAGGATAAGTTACTGCGTTTACATTATCAAGCGCTTTAACTTGATCAATAATACTAGGATGGAAAGAAGTCATATCAAGCGTTCCGTTTTTAAGTTCTCCTACAGAAAGAGATGGGTCGATCACTTTAACAACGACTTTTTCGATATGCGGTTTGCCTCCGAAGTAATCATCAAAGCGCTCCATTTCAACTGATTCACCGGGGATAATTTTAGAAACTTTAAATGGTCCTAAACCAACTGGCTTTGTACGAACCTGTTCAGACCCCATCATATCTTTTACAGCAATTCCTTTAAATGCAGTACGGTTCATAGGGTATGTCCAAAGATTATCCAAGTTGTTTACACGGGCCTTATCGAATGTAATTTGAATGTGGTAATCGTCGACTACTTTAATACCAGCGATTTCCTTTGCTTTACCATCATGATAATCTTGTGCACCCACAATGTTTCTTACGTTATCAAAGCGCGGACCTTCATAATCCTTGTCAGCAACAACTTTCAAAGCGAATTCCCAGTCCTTAACTGATAATTCGTCCCCGTTGTGCCATTTAACACCTTGTTTGATTTCGAAGTCAAAAACTTTATTGTCTGCTGTTTTCCATGAGGCAATATGTGGTTGTGCCTTTAAGTTCTCATCATAATCAATTAAGTTTTCATCAAAGAAATCAATTACATATGCATCAGTTTGTGTACCATAAAAAGAATAGTTGAATTTACCTTCAGGTGCTGAATCCAATGCATAGACTAGTGTGCCGCCATCCTGTGGTTTTCCGGCTGTTTCGCCGCTTTTACCTTCATTTTCATTTTTCTTAGTACCCGCTTTTTCACCGCCGCTGCAAGCTGCTAAAAATGCGGACAGAACCAGCATTAATGCTGCTAACATAAGCATACTTCTCTTCTTCATTTGTTTCCCCCCTAATTGTTTTATATTTATCCTTTTGCAACAGACTAGCTCCAGCCCCTAGGCACTTTCACTTTTCTAGTAAAGGTGGCAAGCTACTCGATGAGAGGGCTTCACCTCCTTTAATACTGGCTTACTTTTAGAGCATTCCTCCATAGCCAGTGGGCATCGCGGATGGAATGTGCATCCAGATGGAGGATTGATAGGGCTTGGCACATCACCTTTTAATATGACCCGCTCCTTTTTCACCCTGGGATCTGGAGTTGGAATAGCTGAAATTAATGCCTGTGTATATGGATGGAGAGGTTCAGCGTATAGGTTGTCTTTATCCGAAACCTCAACCATATTCCCTAGGTACATAACACCTATTCGGTCACTCATGTGTTTAACAACACTTAAGTCATGCGCAATGAAAAGAAAAGTAAGATCAAATTCTTCCTGTAAGTCCTTTAACAGGTTTAATACCTGTGATTGGACAGATACGTCTAGTGCTGAAACCGGTTCATCGGCAATAATTAATTTGGGTTTTAATGCTAGAGCTCTTGCTATTCCAATTCTTTGGCGCTGTCCCCCAGAAAATTCATGGGCATACTTGTAATAGGCATCGGGCGGCAAGCCTACTTTATCTAACAAATCCATGACTTCCCGTTTTAACTCAGCTTTATCTTTTTTTGAAAAATTATAAATGGGCTCTGCAATTATATCTCCAACCATTTGCATGGGATTCAAGGAAGCATAGGGATCCTGAAAGACCATCTGCATATCTTTGCGAATCTCTCGAAGTGATTTACCAGTTACTTTGGTAATGTCTTTTCCATTAAAGAGAATTTGTCCCCCCGTTGGTTTAAGTAAACGAAGAATGGTTCTCCCTGCCGTAGATTTGCCACATCCGGATTCACCTACTAGTCCAAGAGTTTCTCCTTTTTTTATCTCAAAAGAGATATTATCTACCGCTTTTACATTTCCAATAGTGCGCTTGAAGAACCCACCTTTGACTGGGTAATAGGTTTTAAGATTTTTAATCTCTAATAGATTTTCAGATTGAGAGGAAGAATGGGCTTCCTTTTTATGTATATAAATGGTACTCATTTTTTCACCCCTTCTCTTGGCTTGCTAGTTTCAAAGAGCAAACAGGCAACCTCATGGCCTTGTTCAACATCTTCAAGCAAAGGGGTAATTTTAGTGCATTCAGTCATGGCGTTTGGACATCGATGGGCAAAACGGCAGCCAGTTTTCGGCATATTTATAAGCGATGGGACGATACCTTTAATCGAACTTAACCGTTCTTCTTGTCCATCCATTTTCGGGATTGCCCCTAAGAGCAAACTTGTATATGGATGTTTAGGATTATGGAAAAGTGTATCCACATCGGTACGTTCTACAATCCTTCCAGCATACATCACCATTACTTCGTCACACATTTCAGCAATTACACCCAAATCATGTGTGATCAAAATAACAGACATATCATTTACGGCTTGTATATCTTTTAAAAGTTCGAGAATTTGGGCTTGAACGGTAACATCGAGGGCAGTGGTTGGTTCATCAGCAATTAATAATCTGGGCTGACAAGCAATGGCAATGGCGATCATGACGCGTTGTCTCATCCCGCCTGATAATTGGTGCGGATATTCATCAACGAGTTTTTCTGGTCGAGAGATTCCAACACTTTTCAATAAAGCGATAGATTTTAACCGAGCCTCTTTTTTAGTTATCTTTGTATGGTTGAAAAGGACTTCTTGGAGTTGATATCCTATTGTAAAGACTGGATTTAATGAGGTCATTGGTTCTTGGAAAATCATGGAGACGTCTTTCCCACGGATTTTATTGATTTGTGATTCGGACATTTTCTCAAGATTTACTCCATCAAAAATGACTTCACCTGATTTTATTTTTCCACTTCCTTTCGGGAGTAACTTCATAATCGAAAGGCTCAAAACAGACTTACCACAACCAGATTCTCCAACAATACCGATAATTTTCCCTGGCATTACATTGAACGAAACATTTTCTACTGCATTATAATCAGTTCCGTCAATATCAAAAGCGGTCTGTAAATTTTTCACTTCAAGCAATGGTGCCTCTTTGTGCAGCGATTTTTTTGCGCTCATAGTACACCTTCCAACTTTTTTTAAATTATTCAGTTTATTCTATATATTCAATAAAATTCTATTACAGAATTGTTACAATTGCAAGATTTTTTTGCACAATTTCTAATATATGTTATTTCATCATTAAAAAAAGCCTTATTTCACTGGCTTTTTTCGAAGGTTTTATTATAGTATTCTAGATATTTTATTGCAGGATTTATAAAAGATAGTTTTGTAGAATAATTATTGTTTTTGTAAAAATGTTCAATCAAATGATATCCTGCAGCATAACCTAAAAGATTTGGCAGTCTTCCTCCCCCATAAAGTAATTCATCGTGTTTCTTTTCATGTTTTTTTGTGTTTAGCTGTTCTTTCAAATATTTCTCCCAAAAATTTAATAACTCCTTTTCTTTATACATACGGCACCATGGAGCTAAATATTCCCGTCCACAATTTTTTAAAACTGCATATTCTGCCAGTCCTTCTATGATAATGGAATCAAGCAAAGTATAGTCTTCCAGCCTTTTATCTAACAACCTAAGCCGGCAGACGTGGTGGTATTCATGAATCAAAAGTGCCTCTACTTCTTTTGGGTCATCATAAGTAGAGAGAAAAAGAAACATTTTATCAGGGAACGAAACACCAGCCTTGCTTTTAACTTCTCTGATAAAAAAACCTCCTGACTGTGCTACTGGAAAGAGAAAAATTGGTATGTCAGGGCCATTCCATTTATGTTTATATTTATTAAATAGACGCTCTACTTTATCCCATGCTTTTTGTTCCTTCATCTGAACAAGATTGTTCCTTGCGGCCCTAGACGGCCGATACATCCCAAAATCCATCAATTGATTATAAATTTCCTTTGCGGTTTGTTTTTTAAAATATGGCTCTAATCTTTCACAAATCTTAACGGGTCTGTCAATCTCCTCCTCTAACCATTGCTCTGTTCGAATGATTCCCATTACTTCACCCCATTTAACTTCACTCACCCTCTGATCAGTTTATTAAACGTAACAAAAGTGGTTCATGTATTTCTGAGGTATTATTATTATTTCTCAAAAAAAATTCGACCAGAAATCATCTCCGGCCGAATTTTTTACTTATTCATATTTTTTGAAAACAATCGTTGCGTTGTGGCCGCCAAAGCCTAGCGAATTACTCATGGCTGCTTTAATTTCTTTCGAACGTGCTTTATTGACTACATAATCTAAGTCACATTCAGGGTCAGGTGTTTCATAATTCATAGTTGGAGGAAGGATGCTGTCTCTTATTGCTAAAACAGTGAAAATCGCTTCTACACCACCTGCTGCACCTAGAAGGTGTCCTGTCATAGATTTAGTTGAACTGATTGCTAATTTATATGCATGTTCGCCAAATACTTCCTTCACCGCAAGGGTTTCAAACTTGTCATTATAGTCAGTACTAGTCCCGTGGGCATTTACATAATCAATTTCCTCAGGATTTAATCCGCCATCATTAATAGCCATTTTCATTGCACGGGCACCACCTTCACCACCAGGTGCTGGTGCAGTTATATGATAGGCATCACCAGTTGCCCCATAACCAATAATTTCGGCATAGATTTTAGCACCACGTGCTAATGCATGATCAAGTTCCTCCAGAACAATGATCCCGGCACCTTCACCTATAACAAAGCCATCGCGGTTTTTATCGAATGGTCTGCTAGCTGTCTTCGGGTCTGGATTTGTTGAAAGAGCCGTATTCGCGCAGAAGCCTGCGACAGACATTTTTGTAATTGGTGCTTCCGCTCCGCCGGTCACCATTGCATCTGCATCGCCGCGTTGAATTACTTTAAAGGCATCACCTATGGAATTAGTTCCTGTTGCACAGGCAGTTACTGTACAAGAATTGAAGCCTCTTGCCCCAAGTATAATTGAAACCTGTCCTGTTGCCATATCAGGAATCAACATTGGTACAAAGAATGGGCTTACACGCTTGTAGCCTCTCTTCTGAAATATTTCGTATTGCTGTTCAAATGTTTCCATTCCGCCGATGCCAGAACCAATCCATACTCCAACACGATGGGAGTTATCTTCATTAATAGTTAAATTAGCATCTTTTACTGCCATTAATGCCGATGCAACTGCAAATTGTGTAAAACGGTCCATTTTGCGTGCATCTTTTCTATCCATAAAGGCTTCTGGGTTAAAATCAGTAGATTCTGCGGCAACTTTTGCAGGATATTCATCTGCATTAACTCTTGTCAATGGCCCAATCCCTGATTTACCTTCTAATATGTGCTTCCATGTTGTTTCAGCATCATTTCCAAGTGGCGTTACTGCACCTACGCCTGTTACAACGACCCTGCGCTTTTCCATATTATCTATCTCCTTCATTTCGTATCTTGTTTCGTATGGTTATTTATCAAAAAAAATCTCTTTATTTTCCCCATCTAATTGCAATTGCTCCCCAAGTTAAGCCTCCTCCGAAGCCAACCATGACAATGAGGTCATCATCTTTAATTCTTCCCTCTTCTACATCTTCCACAATCGAAATTGGAATCGATGCAGCAGAAGTATTACCATATTTATTAATCGTTTTGGACATTTTTTCGACTGGCAGCTCTAATCTTTGTCTAGATGCTTCCATAATACGAATATTGGCCTGATGAGGAATAAGGAAATCAACATCATCCTTTGTTAAACCTGCTTTTTCGAGAACATTGATACAGCTTTCCCCCATTTGCCTTACAGCAAATTTGAACACTTCTCTACCATTCATAATAATATATTCATCCTGGTAAAGGTGTTTTGATCCAGTACCATCTGCTCCAAGCTCAAAGGAAAGGATTCCGCGATTTTCTGAAACAGGTCCAATAATGGTGGCACCAGCGCCGTCCCCAAACAATACTGCAGTATTGCGGTCACTCCAGTCGGTAACTTTCGAAAGCTTTTCCACGCCAACGACTAGGACATATTTATAAACTTCGGTTTCAATGAATTGTTTCGCTGTCACAATTCCGTACATAAAGCCAGCACATGCTGCACTGACATCCATCGCTGCCGCCTTTTTTGCCCCCAGCCTTTCTTGAATTCTGCAGGCAACCGATGGAAAAGGAGTATCAGGTGTAACGGTAGCTACCAAAATTAAATCAATCTCTTCAGCGGTAATTCCGGCATCTTGAATGGCCTGTTTTGCTGCTTCAAATGCCATATCAGATGTATTAACATCATCGGCAGCAATTCTTCTTTCTTCGATACCTGTCATTGTACGAATCCATTCATCAGAGGTATCCATTATTTTTTCTAAATCCTTATTGGTGACAATTTTCTCTGGTAAATACCTGCCAATCCCTACAATACCTGCTTTCACAAGATCCAACTCCTTTTTTTTCGCAAGATTCTCTATATCCTAAAGTTAATATCAATTATTATGACTTGGTACTAATTTTATCAAATAAAACCTATTTTAAGCAACTGTTTCTTCTTATTTCTCTCTTCGCTTAAGTATATTCCAATAAAAAAATGACTCAATTAAACTTGGCAGATGATTTCCGCTCGAGGCGCATCGCTCCAATCAACTTGGCTATAAAATCAACAATAATCCTTAACATAGCCAAACAAATAAATAAGCTCCCTATTACGAGAGCTTACTTTCTCTTTATATTTCTTTTCGACCTTCAGCTAGACCGAGTTCATATGCTTCTTGCATGACCTTTGTAAAAAGATTCATGAATGGCTCGATTAATTCCATTGATAATTCCACACCAGCCGTGTCCAATTGTTCCTTTGCTTCTGGTAAGTATTTCATCGCGATCTGCATAAATTGAAATGTTTTATCTTGACTGTTCATATGTACTCCTTCAATTTTTCATTTTGGCAAGTTTCCTGTTTTTTTATAATCTTCAATTTGATTGTTTATCTCCTGAATGAATTCTTTGTTTACATGAGGACTAAATTTACCAAGTGAAATAACATTGTCTTGAAAATCATAGGAAAGGTTACCTGTTTTTAGTTCCCCTTTATTGTATAGATCTGCAACCTTTTCATATAAAATATCTACCTGCTGTATGGTACTTGTTAATACCGTAGATTCACCTAAATCAGATTGGTCCGAAACGTAACCGATTGCATACATGCCGTGTTCCTTTACTGTTTCTATTACTGGCACATTAAACCCGTCACCTGCAGGATAAATCACATCAATTCCCTTTTCCATCATGTCATTTGCTAATTGAACTGCTTTTATTTCATCATCCCAATTTCCAACATATTCTATACTAACTTTCGTGTTTTTATTTTCAGCCATAGTCCCCTGATAGAAGCCCTCAATCTCTGGCTGCCATTCATAAGCGGCTATAACACCGACATTTTGTGCTTTTGACATATGTGCAGCAACCATTCCTCCAAAAAAACCCATCGCGTGTGCTTTAAAATTCAGACTAGTTGTGTTTTTGTTTTTAGCATCACCATTAAAACTAATAAAATGGATATCAGGATAATCTTTAGAAAGATTATTAAAGTATTCAGCATATTCAGACCCATGGCCGAATATTAGATTTACCCCTTTTTGGTCAAACTCTTCTACTGCACGTTCGACAACTGCTTCTGAATTAATTCCTTCTTTATAAAACACATCCACATCAAATTTTGACTGTATTTTTAACAAACCTTTAAAGCCCTTCGTCCCCCATACTTGGTCATTGACCGTTTCAGGTACTAACAATCCAACCTTTTTTATTTTACCTGTAGATTTTGTCTCTCCGCAGGCCCCAAGCAAAAAAAGGCATAAAAGTATGATTCCGAAACGGTTTATCATTTCATGCATCTCCTTCGTACTGTTGCCATTTCTATAACACGTTTCCTTTACATTATTAATTTATAGAACAAAGGAAAATAATTCTATGACTGCTTTTTCCAATTTTATTCTAACCTTTCAACAAATAAATGAAAAGACAATTTTAAAACCACAACACATCTGGATCTTTATTTTATATGGTCATATATTTCATGATTCTTTCAAACAGTATGCCAATTGCCTTATAAACGATTTTCATACAATCGCTGCACATGTTCCATTTGTGCCAGGATAGAAGCTGAAATTGGGGTTACCTTTCTTACTGTTACTTTTAATACTGGAAGATCACCTTGTATTGATGATAAGTTACTTAACCGAGCCTGATTTTCATCGATTTTTAGGTAAGAAGCACACCTGAACCATTGGTCATCACTTCCACTTTCAATCAAATAACTCCCAGGTTTTCCTTTCTCTATGATTTCTAAGATTGATTCAATGGCATCATCAACAAATATGACATCGCTTATCCATTCCCGTTCTTCATGAGTTATATCTGTCTTTTTAAATTTGGAAACAATAGCTTGTTGAAACAAAAAAGTTAACGGCTGCCATGGACCATAAATAGCAGGTAAATACAATATCTGTGTATTCTTTACTAATCCGTTTATCCTACTTAGGAATCCCTCAATTTCTTTTCCCCTAAATGTTCTGGTAAGCATTTGAATTGGAAGAATAAAAACGATATTCGCATTTTTGTTATTGTCCTCTATATACTGAATAATCGGCTTTATTACCTCTTCATTTTGTAAAATTTGTTCCTTTTTAAGCATAAATAAGTCATATATAGAAAATATAAGCCTTGTATTACTTATGTCTTCTCTAGGACTATTCTCCAACTCGAATAACGATTTTTCCAGAAAGTTTGCATTTCGACCGACTTCAAGTCTTTTTTCATCAAGAAAATCTATATTATCAAACTCATCTATATGAACGCCATTGACCTCTATTCCTTTATTGAGCAGGTTTTTGCCAACGTGAAAACCAACAAAGTCAAACATCCCAAATATAATTGCCTTGTCCATAAAATATTCCTCCCCATACTTACCTTAATGAATCCTATGCGTATCGCTAAGGAAATATTTCTTTTTGGGGAGGACCAGCCTAGAGGATCGATTCATGGTTGTTGAAAAACTTTAACATCATATGGCCAAGCTGTTGTTTTTTTTCAGGAAGAATGAAAGTAGGGTTTATTTCTGAGTCACTGATTATTTGGTGATACACTTTAGATTGGTTATACGATTTCCCCCCTGAAAGGACATGAATAATTTTAACTGGACATCCAAATTGAAGATTTATTTTATCATCCATACTGAAAATATGGTTTTCGAGTACATGTTGGTCCATTTGATGTGCTGCTACTAATTCCCTCATTAACTTTTTATAAAAGAATTTATGTTCCTTTTCTTGTTCAAGATGGTTTTTCAAGGAAATAATTGGGGTGAGCAGAATAATTGACCGTATCCGCCCTTTCATTTTCTCCATTAAACTTATGGCAACCAGTGCCCCCATACCTTCGGCTAAGATATGGATTTTGTTATTTAATATTTCACTTCTTATGACATGCTGGTATAACCTCTCGGCAAGCTCAACTGCATTATTGCTCCCCCAGTTTCGCCCATATAGATTTGAGGAAAAAATGGTGTACCCTTTTTCTTTAAGCTGGTTAACAATAGCTAACCTTCCTTCATTTTGTGTCCAAAAGCATTTACTTTCATCGACAAAATGTCTTTCATCTCCAATTATTAAGATCCCAAATCCGGTAGGCTTTTCAGGGTAGTGAATAATATTCCATTGGGTATCCATCTGAAAATTACGATTCTCCATAGATAAATCTCCTTTTACATATTTCCTCACAGTATTGTATGCCGCCTCATTAAAGATGAAAGGGGGGTTAGCCTATTTTTATTAAACTCATCTGGAAAATTAGTAATCACCCTTTTAAAAACGGAAAATGCTCGGAATAGCCTGAATGGTATTACTTACCACTGGCGGAAGTTTCACTTTATCATTTCAGAATCATATGATAATATAAATGAAGATGTAAAATAGGTTAGAGGTGAAAAATAGTGCGATTTTTTTGGACCTTTTTCTGGTCATTTCTTTTAGTGCAAATGCTTACATATGTAGTGAGTTCAATGACTGCAGGTGCTAAATATGAATTTATGCCTGCTGCTATTGCTTCAGTTGGGGTAACGGTCTTGATTTACATTGCTGCTGCAATAATTCCTAACGAGCCTGCGACAAAACATTAAGAAAAAGGTCATCCTATCTAATGGATGACCTTTTTCTATAGGTATTTAATAAACCGATAAAGTAATCTCACCATCGTTAGTATTTATTTCCACTCTTGACTGATCATGTAACTTGCCAGCGATTATTTCACGGGCTAGCTTGGTTTCAATGTTTCTTTGAATAAATCGTTTTAAAGGCCTTGCCCCATAAATTGGATCAAATCCATTTACGGCAATGAATTCTTTTGCTTTCTCATTAATGATTATATCAATTTGTTGATGTTTTAAACGATTTTGAAGTTCTCTCATCATTTTGGCAACGATATTCTTTATTTCATCCAATGATAGCGGCTTAAAGAGGATCGTCTCATCGATTCGATTTAAAAACTCAGGACGGAAATGTCCCCGTAATTGACTCATCACTTTCTCCCTTACCTCTTCAGAGATTTCAACCTCGGTTTCACTACGTTCTAGTAAAAAATGTGAGCCAATATTAGAAGTCATTATAATAACTGTATTTTTAAAGTCAACGACACGCCCTTTTGAATCTGTAATTCTTCCGTCATCAAGCGCTTGTAAGAGAATGTTAAATACCTCAGGATGAGCTTTTTCAATTTCATCCATTAAAACAACAGAATATGGTCTTCTCCTTACTGCTTCCGTCAACTGTCCGCCTTCTTCATAGCCAATATAGCCTGGAGGGGCTCCAATTAGGCGGGAAACAGCATGCTTCTCCATATATTCAGACATATCGATACGTATAATATGTTCCTCACTGTCGAATAAAGACTCGGCCAATGCTTTCGCAAGCTCCGTTTTCCCAACACCTGTCGGGCCTAAAAATAAAAACGATCCAATTGGTCGATTAGGATCCTTAATTCCAGCACGAGCCCTGAGTACTGCATCCGCCACCAAATTTACTGCCTCATTCTGACCGATGACTCTTTCGTGTAGGATCGATTCCAATTTTAACAGCTTTTCTCTCTCCCCTTCTACTAGTTTAGAAAGAGGTATTCCTGTCCATCTTGATACGATATTGGAGATTTCTTCTCCAGTAACTTCTTCACGAAGTATACGTTCGTCCTTTGCAGTTGCCGTTTCGAGTTCCTTTAGCTCTTTTTCTGCTAACGGAATTTGACCGTGGCGAAGCTCTGCCGCTCGGTTTAAATCGTATTTATCTTCAGCTTGTTGAAGCTCCCTGCGAAGCTTTTCCAGTTGTTCTCTTTTCTCCTGCAATTTCTGTATACTTTGTTTCTCTTGAAGCCATTTTGCTTTCATTTCATTGGCTGTTTCTTTTAAATCAGCTAGTTCTTTTAGGAGTGCCTCCAGCCTCAACTTGCTCCCATCATCAACCTCTTTACTTAAGGCAGCTTCTTCAATTTCCAATTGCATAACCCTGCGTGTTACTTCATCTAATTCGGTAGGCATTGAATCTATTTCAGTACGTATTAAAGCACAAGCCTCATCGACTAGATCAATTGCTTTATCAGGCAAAAAACGATCGGTGATATAACGATCAGATAATGTGGCTGCAGCAACCAAGGCATGGTCATGAATTTTAACACCGTGATGCACTTCATATCGTTCTTTTAACCCTCTTAAGATTGAAATGGTATCTTCAACGTTTGGTTCTTGAACCAATACCTGCTGAAATCTACGTTCAAGCGCTGGATCCTTTTCGATATATTTTCGGTGCTCATCTAGAGTAGTTGCTCCAATACAATGAAGTTCACCACGGGCAAGCATTGGTTTTAACATATTGCCTGCATCCATCGCGCCTTCCGTCTTACCGGCTCCTACGATCGTGTGAATTTCATCAATAAATAACAAAATTCGTCCTTCACTTTTTTTGATTTCATTTAGGACTGCTTTCAATCTTTCTTCAAACTCACCTCTAAATTTGGCTCCAGCAATTAACGCACTCATATCCAATGAGAAAATTGTTTTATCCTTGAGTCCTTCCGGTACATCTTTCCTAACTATCCTTTGTGCCAACCCTTCCACAATAGCAGTTTTCCCTACACCAGGTTCACCGATTAAAACAGGATTATTCTTTGTTTTCCTTGATAATATCCGAATTACATTGCGGATTTCAGAATCACGGCCAATAACTGGATCCATTTTTCCTTCTTTAACCTCAGCAACAAGATCCCGTCCATATTTTTTTAGTGCTTCGTATCCTGCTTCTGGATTTTGTGATGTCACTCTTTGGTTCCCCCTAATTTCTTTAATTGCTTGCAAAACTTTGTCTGGTTGAATTCCAACGTTTTGTAAAAGCCTTCGCATTTCTGAATCCTTCGCGTAGACTGCAGCTAACAGAAGATGTTCAACCGATAAATACTCATCAGAAAACTTTTTGGCAAACTCCTCGGCACTGACAAAAAGTTTTTGCAGCTTGGCTGTGATATAAAGTTTTCCCTGTTCAACCCCACTTCCCGTAACCTCTGGTTTTTTAGCAAGAGCAGCAGTAAGGTTCTTTCTAATTTTTTCGGGAGGGATACCTGACTTTTCTAATATAGAAGAAATGAGACTATCTTCTTGATCCATTAAACATAAAAACAAATGGGGTTCATCAATCTCTTGATGATTTTCTTTGACAGCTAGTGACTGAGCATCCATTAGCCCCTTTTGTAACCTTTCTGTCATTCGATTCATGTCCATTTTTTATCACACCCTTTTTGACCAATTTTGACCTTTCCTTTTATTATAAAACTTCATATATAAAAAGTAAATTTTTGCAAAGAAGAAAAACAGCAAAAATTGCCCACAAACGCCAAGGCGCAGGCAAAAGAAAAAGCCACCCCATGGATGACTTTTCCTTATTTATTTATTTATGGTTTCCGCTGATATGTCCAAACACGTTCATCATTTGATGTTTCAGGAAATGTATCCCCTGCTTTTAGCTTTATTTTTTTTGGATTATTAACAGGGCTTTCCGTGTCACCGATTTCAACATACACACCATTATTAGGTGCTTTTTTTCCTGATTTAAACTGATGATTTTGACCCATTTTTTTCCCTCCTTCTATTCTACATCTTTATTATTACCTTTTTGTTAGCGGTCCATTATTGGAATTTTTTGCAAATTATATTATTAGTCGACATTATTTCCTAAGAAATACGCAAAGATTCTTCAAACTTTTGACGATTGTATGAACTTATCGCTCATTTGTTGCTAATTATTCTTTGTTAACAATATAATTATAGTATTATCTAGCAAATTAAACCTTGACTGTCATTTTTTAAAATCAAATGAGCATTGAATTCGTACCTTTAAAGGTGGTTATGAGTATGCAGTCAGTAAAAGAAATGCCGGTAACACTGTCCCATCTTTTTGATACCGTTCACCATATAAAAAAAATTGAAAAAGGTACCTTTTTATTTCAAGAAGGATCTGTAGCCGATGAATTGTATATTATTCAAAGTGGCATTCTTCAAATCAGCAAGATCATCCCTGACGGAAGAGAACTTACGTTAAGAATGTGCTCGCAGGGTGATTTTGTTGGTGAATTAAACTTATTTTCCCCTTCTTCAAGATATTTATTAAGTGCACGTGTTGTCGAGAGTGGTGAAGTAGCCGTTATTATGAAAGACACGCTTGAGGAAAAACTCTCACAAAATCTGGCACTTTCATTTGAATTCATAAAGTGGATGAGTCAGCAATATCGAAAAACACAAACCAAGTTTCGTGATTTGGTTCTTCATGGAAAAAAAGGGGCTCTTTATTCCACACTTATTCGAATTACCAATAATTATGGAATTAAAACCAATAAAGGAATATTAATTGAATTACCACTAACCAATCAAGAGTTAGCCAATTTTTGTGGTACATCAAGAGAAGTAGTAAATCGCTTGTTAAGCGATTTACGTAAGGCCGATATCCTGTCAATTGATAAAGGAACAATTACTATTCATGATTTAGAGTATTTAAAACGGGAAATTGATTGTGAAGATTGTCCAACTGAAATCTGTAAAGTTGATTAGAATTGCTGCTGGCAAACAACTTAAAATAAAGCAAAAAAATCGGTCATATCGACCGATTTTTTTATTTTAATAAGATTATTTGAATGGCCATGATCGTAAAGAATATAGCTGAATTTATTATTTCGTAAATGCCAATTTGTTTAGGCGATAATGGTTTCCCATAAAATATAATAGCTCTCAGAAGACTTGGGATAAATGCCATAGCAACGATCCAAAAGCCAACTCCGAACCACACTGTCACTAACATAAAATGGTAAATCCATGAAATCCATTTAAATTGGGTATTCTTCTTCTCCCTAATCATTGTTTTGACATAAAAAGTACAGCCCACAAAAAACAGGACCGAAGTTACAAAGGTGAAAACAAGCATCTCTATGTTTATAACACCGTGTCCTAAATAACTGCTTGCTAATCCAGCAACTGAAAAGGCAAAAATAGCAGAGAGATCATTCATAAAAGCACGGTCTTGATTTTTGGAAGTAAAGTAAGCATTTAGTATAAAAAACGGAATCATTAGAAGACCAAAATAAAAAATAGTTGGTCTTTCCAAAAGTGGAATAAGTAAAAGTAATAGGGATGGAATCATATATACAAGTGTCCATATAGTATAAAACTGAAGTTTTTTCTTTTTAAATAAAAGAAGCATCGGATAGGTCGCCAAGTATAATAGGAGCCATCCAAAGAAAAATGGAACATGCTTCCACATAAACCCTCCTTCAATGACACCAAGCCAAAAAGGGATGATTAGCATTGCCCATGCACCATGTTGTTTCGGTAAAAATAACTTCATCATTTTCACTCCTCTTCCTTGACTAACCTAAATATAAGCCAGCTGAGCGGAAAAATAAGTGAAACACATCACATAATTACAGTAAAAAAGAAGGACTCCGCCTTCTTTTTGTGACAAATTTGTTTAGGTTAAAAGGGAAGTACAGCAAATCTATATCATCTACTAGGTAACTTCAATCATCTCTAGTTCGGTTATCTGATGAGTGATTGCTGTATTTCCATTAAAGACCCATAATTCTATTTTAACAAACATTATATCCCCTAAATTGTATTGTAGAGTATATCCATATTTAAAGCTGTGATAAAAGTAACAGATTTGACAATTTTATTAACTTTTTTGATCAATATTATGAACAAGCTCCTGAAGTACTTGCGCAGTCCAGATTAATGCACCTTCATCGTTGATATGAAAGCTGGGCACATTGATTCTTGATGTGATTTGCTCCTGCATTTCTTCCTTCCAATACACAATAGCAGAAACATTACTTACGGTATCTAACAAAGAAAGGTCACTTTCATCTCTTAATAGCAGTAACTTCGGGAAGGACTTAAACTTATAGCCTTCGATTAATATTACATCTGGATGAAAGAATTTCATTAACTCGATCTGATCTTCTAGTGATGGATAGAAATTGTCAGCCTGTAACATTAAACTTCCATCCCCTTCCACAATCGAGGCAAGAGCACCTGCATTTAGATGTTTTTCTGTATCTTTCTGCGGCAGAGCTGCCAGCCTTCCTCCATGACCATGATGCTTAATCGTAACTGTTTTAAGTCCTTTTTTTACTAAGTCTTCGATCATTTTGGCTGTTATGGTGGTTTTACCACTATTTTGATAACCAACCACTTGAAAGACGACAGGCTTTACCACGGCCACATACTGCCAACCTGGTCTTCAAGCAGGAGGACATCCACTTCACTTCCGGCTGTAAAGCCTCTAGTTCCGCCTGGAAGAATCATCAACGAATTCGCTCCAGAAAGGCTCATAATAATGTTAGACTTGTCAAGTCCACTCGGTGTTGCCTTTAGTCTTCCTGCATCAATAAATGTGGAACTTCGGACAAACCTTGTAAATGGATTGGCTTTAGGAAAATCGACTTCTAAAAGTGCTTGCTCTTTACGAAGGTGAGGTTTTTCTGAAAAAAGCATCCTACGGATAATTGGGCGGGCAAACAATTCAAAGCCTACATAACAAGCCGAAGGATTACCCGAAAGTCCAAAGAGAAGCTTCCCATTGTGCTGTGCAACCGTCGTCACACTTCCAGGTCGCATGGCAACCTTATTAAAGAAAACCTCTGCCCCAAGCTTTTCATAGATAGCAGGCAGATAATCAAAATCCCCAACTGAAACCCCGCCGGTGGTAATTAATAAGTCTACTTCATTTATTGCTTTTTGGACTGCTTCAAAGCAAGTGTCAAATTCATCAGGAAGCTTTCCAAAATAGTGAACAATGCCTCCCGTTCTTTCAATTTGGGCTGCAATCATATGTGAATTACTATTACGAATTTTTCCTGGAACTAAGGCTTCATTTACTTCTAAAAGCTCTGTCCCTGTTGCAAACAATCCAACACGTGGCTTTTTCGCAACGGACACTCGTTCATATCCAAACGTTGCAAGCATGGCTTGAATTCCAGGATTTATCAATGTACCTTTTTTCACCAAAACCTCACCCTGCTTGGCATCTTCACCACTGAACGAAACGTTATCACCCTTTTTAAAGCTGCGTTTAATGGACATATATGGGATTCCATTCTTTTCGTAGGCCTTAGCCACCTCAAACATAACGACAGCATCTGTTCCCACTGGCATCATTGCGCCAGTCATAATTCTAACAGCTTGGTGCTCTCCTATTACTTTAGTAGAAACCATTCCTGCGCCGATGTGATCGACCACTTTAAATTCAACTACATTGGATAGTGAAGCCTCACGTGTATCGATTGACCTAACAGCAAAGCCATCATACGGTGCACGGTCAAAATGAGGCACATCGCTAGTTGCGATCAAATCCTCCGATAAAAAGCGGCCAAAGCTTTCATTTATCGAAACTTGTTCGGTCACACCAAGTAATTGATATTCCATTATGCTTTTGACCGCTTCTCCAATTGGTATCGGTCTTCTTCTTTCGAACAAAATAATCAGCTCCTGCCTTAAACAAATATCTATCCATTGTGATATGTACTAATAGTCATCGACTAATCAACATTATAAGCTTATTAAAAACTAACTAACATATCAAATGTCACAAAATAAAAGAATCTTGCCAAAAAATATAAAATCATAGGGAATGTGTGATTCTGGTCACCTAGTTTTTTTCTATTTTCCATTATGATTAGGTTAGATTTAATCTTGGACTTTGGGAGGAAATTAAAGATGAGTTTCACAATTACAGCCAATTCATTAGTTAAAGATATTGTTAACGAATTACCTAAAACAAGTGATGTTTTCAAAAAGAACCGAATCGATTTTTGCTGCGGTGGTAATATCCCATTAACAGAAGCAGTTGCTCAAAATAAGCTTAACCTTGATACTTTGTTAGATGAATTAAAAGAAGTTTTTGAAAAATACGAAAACACCGAGAAAGATGTTGAGGTTTGGACTAATTCTGATTCAACTACAATTATTGATCATGTTATTTCAAACTACCATCGTGTATCTGAAGAGGAACTAACTATGCTAAGTCCCTATGTAACGAAGGTTTCACGTGTCCATGGAGATAACCATCCAGAGTTACTTAAGGTTTACGAACTCTTCTATGAATTCAAAAAAGAATTGATGGAGCATATGGCGAAAGAGGAAGCTGTTGTATTCCCATTAATTAAGCAGCTTGCGGATGGAACCGTGGAGAATCGTGAGGAAGCAATTGCAATGATTGTTGAATTAGAAAAAGAACATGACCATGCCGGTGAAATTTTAAGAGAGATCCGCGCAGTAACTTCTGACTACACTCTACCTCTGGATGCATGCGGTACGTACCGTTTAGTATATGCACGCTTGGAAGCATTAGAAGGATTAACCTTTATGCATGTGCATCTTGAAAACAACATCCTATTTCCTAGGTATCTTTAATAAAATCAACAGTCCGCTTTTCTTAAAGCGGGCTGTTTCTTTGTACAAAAAAACTCTCTTCCTGGAAGAGAGTTTAACCACCAATATAGGACATTTCTATTTTTTTACGGTTTTTGTGCGTTTCAGCTGTTCGTTCGTCTGAATATCTGTCATCTCGTCCATTCCAAATGGCGCTCACCCGCTCACGGATTTCTTCGTCAGAGGCACCGTTTCTCATAAAATTACGGATATCATGCCCATTCCCATTAAATAAACAAGTAAAAATCTGACCATTCGCTGAAAGTCGAGAACGAGTGCAACTTGAACAAAACGATTCCGAAACAGATGTGATAAATCCTACATTCACATCTTTATCTTTATAGCGGTACACCTTTGCCACTTCTCCGTAATAGGCTGGGTCAACGGGTTCAAGATCAAATTGTTCTTTTAACAAATAATATATCTGTTTTTTTGTAATAACATCATCCATTTTCCAGCCGTTCGTGGAGCCAACATCCATGAATTCTATATAGCGAAGCTCCAGACTGTTCTCCTTGCAGTACTCTGCCATTGGAATAATTTCAGTATCATTCAAACCTTTTTTGACAACCATATTAATTTTGACCCCAAGACCTGCTTGTTTCGCTGCTTCAATGCCTTCCAAAACTGGCCCAGTTCCAACTCCACGCCCGTTAATTTGGCCAAACAATTCATCGTTTAAGGTATCAAGGCTTACATTTACTCTTTTGAGTCCTGCTTCCTTTAAATCTTTGGCAAATTTCGGCAAGAGCACACCATTCGTCGTTAATCCGATATCAAGTAAGCCCTCAATAGCTGACAGCTTCTTAACAAGAATGGGCATATCTCTTCGAAGAAGAGGTTCTCCTCCAGTTAGGCGAATTTTTTCCACACCCAAACTAACAAATATTTTCGCTAGTCGTTCGATCTCTTCATAGGATAGCAAAGCATTTTTAGGAAGAAACTCAAAATCAGGACCAAATTGATCTGCTGGCATACAGTATTGGCAACGGAAATTACATCGATCAATCACAGAAATTCTTAAGTCATGCAATGGTCTATTTAATTTATCTTTAATAATGGTTTTTTCCATTCCATATCAACTCCATTATTTTAAGGAACCTAATGATATTCAGTGTACCAGTCTTTAGATAAGAAAACTGTTACTTTATTCACTATAACAATACTTTTTAATACAATTCTTATCTTAGCAGAAGTTTTACAATCTATAAATAACTGTTTTGGAAAAAAATTTCCTCTACAGATTTTATTCATTTAAACGATAATTTTAATGGAAAATAAATAAACATGATTAATTTCATATGAGTTTTCACTATATTGTCATTGTTTACTTCTTCTTATTGATTCCTCATAAGATAAAATGGTACTAACAAACTAAACATTGATCACGATGGAAAATAGATGGTTGTTAATATGACACATTGAGGTGAAGCTGATGACAGCAATAATGAAACCAACTCATTCAATTGAAATAAAAGAATTGCTTAAATTTGCAGACCGGAAATTTAAAAGTGAAAAAGGAAGCTTTTTATTTCAAGAAGGAATGCTTGCGGAAGAACTTTACATTATCATTTCCGGCAAAATTCAAATCAGTAAAATTACTTCAGATGGCCGTGAACTTTCATTAAGAATTTGTGGAGAAAATGATATATGCGGGGAATTAACCCTATTTACTGATAACCCAAGATATTTATTAAGTGCAATGGTTCTTGAAGAAGGAGAAATCGTAGCAATAAAAAAGGATATAATCGAAAGTGAGATTTTCCAAAACAGTAAGCTTGCTTTTGAATTTATGAAATGGATGAGTGATCATTTCCGGAAAACACAAACAAAATTTCGCGACCTCGTTTTAAATGGAAAACGAGGTGCCCTTTTCTCAACTCTTATCCGTATGTCGAATAGTTATGGTATTCAAAAAGATAATGGGATCTTAATAGATCTGCCGTTAACCAACCAAGAACTTGCCAACTTCTGCGGTACTTCACGTGAGAGTACAAACCGTATACTTAGTGAACTAAAAAAAAATAAAATCATTTCAGTTAAAAAAGGAAAGATCTCAATATTGGATTTACAATACTTAAAAAATGAAATCGACTGTGAAAATTGTTCTGCCGTTTATTGCAGTATCGAATAGGCTGGCCTTTACTTATTTGCAGTTATCAAAATACGCAAGGCTGTCTCACTATAATGAGGCAGCCTTTTTTATCGGTTTTAATTACTGTTCTTGCTTTTCTCTTAATGCTTTAGGAATATAAACGCAGAATGGCTCGCTTTCTAGATAATCTCCAGTCATTGCATAAGCTCTAGACCTTGATCCCCCGCAAACATGACGGAATTCACAGACACCACATTTCCCTTTAAAAAGATCTGGGTTTCTTAGAGATTGGAAAATTGGTGATTCACGATAAATTTCTGCTAATGGCGTTTCCCGAATATTACCAGCTTTAACGGGTAATAGTCCGCTTGGATATACATCGCCAATATGGGAGATGAAAACAAAACCATTACCATCATTAACACCTTTTGGTGCTCGTCCTAAACCATCGATAGAGCCTGTTAATCCTTTTTCTGTTAATGCGCTTAAATACTCAATCTCATCTGTTGTTTCCTTCGCTTCGCGCATTTTTTGTTGTATCACAACACGTCTGTAGTGCATGGCTTCTGTTGTTTTGATATCAAAAGACACGCGCTTACTTAAATCATATAGCCATCTGAATACTTTTTCATGTTGAACTGGAGAAATCATATCTGATTGTTGACCTCTTCCTGTTGGCACTAGGAAAAAGACACTCCATAACACGCATTCTAAATCTTCAACCATTTTTGCCATTTCATCAAGGTAGTCAATATTGTAACGGGAAATCACCGTATTAATCTGAATGGGTAATCCAACTTCATGCAAATATTTTATTTTTCCCATGGTAAGGTCAAATGATCCAGCTGTTCCTCTAAAATGGTCATGAATCTCAGCCCTAGGACCATCAATACTAAATGCCCAGCGAGCAAGACCTACTTCTTTTGCTTTTTCAATTGCTTCTTTTGTTACATTTGGTGTCGCGCTTGGGGTCATTGATACCCGTACGCCTTTTTCAACTGCATATTTCGCAATATCAAAAACATCTTCTCTCATCAGCGGGTCTCCGCCAGTAAAAACAAGCATCGGATTGTTCATTTCATATATTTGATCAATTAGATTTTTTCCTTCTTCAAAAGCTAGTTCACGCGGATCCCTTTTATACTGTGCATCGGCACGGCAGTGCAGACACTTTAATTGACAAGCTCTAGTGAGTTCCCATATTACGATAAAAGGGTCTTTATTAAAATCTCGGCTAATAGCCATATGAAACGCCTCCTAATAACGGCTATTCAAATCCAACAGCCTTATTAATCTGTATTATAAAGGTGTTTATATTTGAAAAAAGTGAACTATCTCACATTCTGTAAGCTAGATATGTCTGAATCGTGAAGGAAAATACAAAAACAGCAGAAAATCTGCTGTTTCTAAAAAATACGCTTATTATACTGAGAGTTCAAAAGCCTCTAATTAAGCTTAGCGAATTCCTAATGCGATTTTCGCATAACGTGACATCATTTCTTTATTCCATGGAGGATTAAAAACAATATTTACTTCTACTTCTTTGATTTCCGGAATGTCGGCCAATGCCCGTTTAACCTGGTCAACAATTGTTCCAGCAAGTGGGCAGCCCATTGAAGTTAACGTCATGGTAATCGTTACGTTTCCTTCTTCATCCATTTCAGCATTATATACTAATCCTAAATTAACAATATCTACTCCTAGTTCGGGGTCGATTACTAGTTCTAAGGCACCCATGATATTTTCTTTTAGTTCTTCATTCATGTTTGATCCACTCCTTCATTATCTTTGTCCCACTCTATTATAGCAAATTATCAAGCATGCCAAGATTGAGACTTAGTTAAAAAAAGTATATAGTTTTTTTATATCATTTGGTGTGAATTTTTTTACAGTTTAGATATAAAATTGTTAACATAGTAAATATAGGAATTAATAATTCCACAAAGTATTAAATTCATAATTGCAGTGTAACATGTATATAAATTTTTTCCTAAAGCGACGCACTTTATTAGCGATGAAAATTATAATTAGAAGGAGTTATTATGACAGATAGACACCTAATTGCATTAGATTTAGATGGGACATTATTAAAAGATGATAAAACGATATCATTAAAAACACACGGAATTATTAAAAAAGCAAGAGAACAAGGTCATATCGTTATGATTGCAACAGGAAGGCCTTATCGTTCCAGTGAGATGTACTATCGGGAATTGGATTTGGACACTCCGATTGTCAATTTCAATGGAGCATTTATGCATCACCCTCGAAAACCTGACTGGGGATATTATCATGAACCTCTTGATATAAAGGTTGCCAAAGAAATTGTGGAAGCGTGCAGAAGTTTCCACTTCCATAATATAATTGCCGAAGTGATCGATGATGTTTACTTCCATTACCACGATGAAAAGCTGTTAGATATTTTCAACTTTGGCAATCCAAAAATCACTACGGGAGATCTGGCAAATTATTTAAATGATTCACCCACGAGTTTGTTAATTCATACGGAGGAGGATCAACTAAAGATAATTCGCGAACACTTATCGGCTGTCCATGCAGAAGTTATCGATCATCGCAGTTGGGCCGCTCCATGGCATGTGATTGAAATTATAAAGGTTGGCTTAAGTAAGGCTGTGGGGATAAAAAAGGCTTCTGATTATTATGGTATTCCCGCTGAGAGAATTATTGCGTTTGGCGATGAAGACAACGACCTTGAAATGCTTGAATATGCTGGGCATGGGATTGCCATGGGAAATGCAATCGACAAAGCGAAAAATATTGCTAATGACGTCACTTTAAGTAACGAAGAAGATGGTGTTGCTCAATATTTGGCGGATTTGTTAAATATAAAATATTAACACCCATTTCGCCATTGTTTACCTAAATGAACCTTCCCATTTTGGTACATACTATTTTTTGAGGCAGCGTTGCTGTTTCAATATGAGCTATGAGCATATTGGAGGGATTCGAATGGGTAAACGAAACAAATCAAAACGCTTTGTCCAGCAAGGAGTGGATACGGTCAGTAAGCATGCTGAACGTATTCCTTATCACATGACTTACGCTGAAGCGGAAGCTCAGAAGATGTCCAATGTGCAAGAATCCTCGCTTGGAGGAATATAACATGGGAAACCAATTGTTCCAAGAAGCACGAAGATTTGTTGAGATGGCGAAGTCTGCCGACCCAGCTGATCTTGATTCTGCTGTCGCGAAAGCTAAAAATGCATTAAGTTCTGCTTATGCAAATTCGACTGTAGCAGAGCAAGCACAGCTCCAACAAATGCAACAAGAGCTTGAACAGATGACTTAAAAAGAAAAGCGGAGGCACCTAACCAGGCGCTTCCGCTTTTCCATATAACTTCTATTCCTTTCGAAAAAAACCATAGATATTTGTAGTTTGAATGATATTTGTAAAGGCGTTTGGGTCCACTTCCTTAAGAATTCTTTCCAAATCAAAAAGCTCGTAGCGAGTAATAACCACCATCAACATTTCTCTCGCTTCGTTTGAAAATGCCCCTTTAGCAGGAAGCATCGTGATTCCTCGTACAAGTCTCTCCTGAATAGCTTTTTTCATTTCATCTGCCTTTTTGGTGATAATCATCGCGGTTAACTTGGCATGTCTTGTATGGATAGTGTCAATTACCCTCGTCGACGTGTATAGAGTAACTAGGGTGTAAAGGGCTTTCTCCCAGCCATACAAAAATCCAGCTGTTATAATAATCACCCCATTTATAACCAACATATAGGGTCCGATCGGCTTGTCTTTCATTCTCGATAAAACCATTGCAATGATATCGACTCCGCCTGTTGAAGCCCCCCATTTTAACGTAATCCCGACGCCAACAGCTTGGATGACACCACCAAAAACAGCATTTAGAAGGATATCATTCGAAACTTGTTTAATAGGAATTAGTATTAAAAACAACGAGGACAGAGCAACACTTATAAAGCTATAGACGGTAAAGGATTTCCCTACCTTTTTCCAGCCTAAAATGGCCACAGGAATATTCAGCAATAATAATAAGAACCCTAGTGAAACATGGATAGGAGTATAGTCACTTAACACCTTTGAAAGTAGTTGTGCTATTCCAGTAAATCCACTTGAATAAACATTTGCGGGTATTAAAAATAAATTCATCGCTAGTGCAACTAACAATGAACCCGCTGCCACCACTGCCAGTTTTTGCGCCTGGAGCCATATCATTTCAATTTCCCCCTTTTTATATGATTGTCAGTCCATTAATACTGTTGTGGTGATTGCTAATTGTATTTTTATGGTGAAACCGATAAACTGAAACTATAAATTAGCCTGAAAGCAGGTGAGCTTCATGCAGGTAAAAATACTAGCTGATAGCGCATGCGATTTACCAAAAAGTTTTTATGAAGAGAATCATGTTACTTTATTTCCTTTAAAAGTCGAGATTAATGGCAAAGAATATGAAGATGTAAAAACAATTGATCCAAACACCGTCTATGAGGCAATCCGTAATGGCGTTGTTCCAAAAACATCACAAGTCTCCCCACTTCTGTTTGAGGAAGTATTTACCGAAATGGCAGAAAAAGATGAAAATGGGATATACATAGCTTTTTCTTCAGAATTATCTGGTACATATTCAACCGCTGTTATGATTCTTGACCAAGTGAAGGAAAAATATCCAAATTTTAAATTAACAATTGTCGATACAAAATGTGCATCGCTTGGATCTGGACTTGTAGTTAAAGAAGCAGCATCACTCGCCATGAAAAGTGTCGGTAAAGAAACAATCTTAGAAGATATTGTTTTTAGAAGCCAACACATGGAACATCTTTTTACTGTTGAAGATTTAGATTATTTAGCAAAGGGTGGCCGAGTATCAAAAGCATCTGCCTTCCTCGGCGGATTATTGAACATTAAGCCCATCTTAAATGTAGAAGCCGGAAAACTTGTTCCAATTGAAAAAATACGTGGGAAGAAAAAAGTAATGCGACGCATCATCGAAATCATGAAGGAACGCGGGGCAAATATGGAAGACCAAGTGATAGGGATTAGCCACGCCGATTGTGTGGATACTGCATTAGAAATGAAAGCGATGATTGAAGAAGGATTCCATCCGAAAGAGGTATTCATTTCTTCCATTGGTTCTGCCGTTGGGTCACATACAGGTGCAGGAACAATCGCCATTTTCTTCTTAAATCAAATGCCTTCTTAATAATAAAGAAATGAGTGAGGCGCACCTCACTCATTTTTCATTACTCTATTTATGGTCTGTCTGCTTGGAGTATTGATTTTTTCCAGCTTGACGATTTTTTTCGCGCATCATATTCTTTTCATGGCGAAGGGCATTGTTGTCTTTTGCTTTTTTATCGTTGTCTGATGTGTGTGGCATAACCTTACCCCTTTCAAATAGATTCACTTTAGTTTCTGTCAATTTGAAAAGAGTATGTAAAAACACACTAATCTTTCTTTACATATGTCCAGTTGCCCTCTTGGTATACTCTGCCCTCTTTCATAAGCTTTCCAAGGGCCCGCTTGAAGGAACCTTTGCTCAAATCGAAGCGATCTTTAATATCTTCAGGCATGCTTTTATCGTTATAGGGCATGGCTCCATTTCTGCTCATTAGATATTCATATATCCGTTCCGCATCTAGATCCTGCGATTCCTCTTTCCTTGCTAGTAAAGAAACGTTAATGGTTCCGTCTTCCTTAACGTCAATAATTCGTCCCTCAACTTTTTCACCCAAACGGGGTTCTTCTGGTCTTTGTGATTCATGAATGAACCCTTTGAACCCTTCTATTGTAAAGATCCAGCTGCCTACTTTAGCTGTACGATAAATATGTCCCTGCACATTTTTATTAAAATTTTCTCTTGTTGCTTTTACGGAAATGGATTCAATTACTTGGTCACTGGCAAGCTTCGCGTAAAGAAGGTAATTGCTGCTAAGCTTCAAAGTAATATAGATTAAATCACCTGGCTTCGGCCATACGGACTTATGCACAGGTAAATCATCGATTCCTAACAAAATATCCTTTGGAAGTCCTATATTGATAAAGACGCCAATTCTTGGATTTATGTCCGTTACTTTAACCCAAGCATATCGTCCAATCGCAACCTCAGGAATTGTGGTTGACGCAGAGATTCGACCTTCTGAATCAACATAAAGAAACACTTCAACCTGATCCTCTTCTTCTAATTCTTGATTGGCTTGATTTATATGCAGCAAAACATCTTCATTACCGTCCGTTAAAAAATAGCCAAAGGATGCTTTACGGGCGACTGTTAATGTGGTTGTTTGACCAATAAGTTCATTTAAAGACATATATAACTCCTTCTTTCTTTTTCGGAGAATTTTCCTAAGCGGTTGTTACAACTGCTATATTTTACTATAATGTACCCATAAAGGGAAACTTTAGCAGGCCGGGTTTCACATATTTATAAAATGGAGGTTTTGTTATGTCAAAAGATAGCTCATTTGATATTGTATCTCAAGTAGACTTATCTGAAGTTTCAAATGCGATTGCCCAAACCATGAAGGAAATTGGCACTCGCTATGATTTTAAAGGCAGTAAAAGTGAAGTATCACTTGATAAAGAAAAAGAAGAGCTTGTTCTTATTTCAGATGATGAATATAAAATGGACCAGCTTAAAGATGTTTTATTTAGCAAATTGATGAAACGAAGCGTTCCCGTTAGAAATCTTGACTATGGGAAAGTCGAAAAAGCATCAGGCGGAACTGTTCGCCAAAGAGCCAAGCTTGTTCAAGGTATTGATAAAGAAAATGCCAAAAAAATCAATACAATTATTAAAAATAGTGGCGTTAAGGTAAAAAGTCAGGTACAGGACGACCAAGTTCGTGTTAGCGGTAAAAACCGCGATGATTTACAAAAAATAATCTCCCTCGTCCGCGAGGCTGACCTAACTGTAGATGTCCAGTTTATAAATTATCGTTAAGAACAAAAGGCGGAAGGATTTAAAATCCTTTCGCTTTTTATTATCTTTATTTTTCATAATTTAACCCATTTAACTAAAACTAATTGTGAGTAAACACTTGGAGGTTTTAGTTAATGAGCAACAATCAAAATAAACAAAAGAATATCTTTCCACCACAGCATCAGAACCATCAACCTGGCATAGAAAGTGAAATGAATCCTCGGCCTATTTCAGTTGATCCTAATTATAAGCCTGGAGGAAAATTAGCAGGGAAGACAGCGATTATTACCGGTGGCGACAGTGGTATAGGAAAATCAGTTGCTATTTATTTTGCCAAAGAAGGGGCAGATATTGCTATTGTCTATTTAGAAGAGCATCAAGATGCAGAAGAAACTAAACAAATGATTGAAGCCGAGGGTCGAAGCTGTCTTCTTTATTCGGGTGACATTGGCAATGAAGATTTTTGTAAGGAGACTGTCAATAAGATTCATTCTGAGTTTGGCCGATTAGATATACTCATCAACAATGCAGCGGAACAGCATCCGCAAAAAAGCTTATTGTCTATTACTTCGGATCAATTGGAAAAAACGTTCCGAACGAATATTTTCTCCTTTTTTTATATGACTAAAATGGTTCTGCCTTTTTTAAAACAAGGGGCATCCATCATTAATACTGCCTCAATTACGGCTTACAAGGGGAATGAACAATTATTGGACTATTCAGCTACAAAAGGTGCGGTTGTTTCCTTTACCCGCTCTTTAGCGATGTCTCTTGCACCTCAAGGGATTCGTGTTAATGGTGTGGCTCCAGGTCCCATTTGGACACCACTCATTCCATCGACTTTTCCTGCAGACCAGGTTGCAACTTTCGGATCAACTACCCCAATGGGAAGAGCAGGACAACCATTTGAATTGGCCGCAAGCTATGTATTCCTGGCTTCAGATGACTCCTCCTATGTAAGCGGGCAAATGATTCATGTAAATGGCGGAGAAATTATCAATAGTTAAAAAAATGTCGGGGATTTCCCCGACATTTTATCTTCTTCGTTTCCTTATTTTATAAAGAAATAAGAAACACAACAGGTATACAACGGCTAAGCTAGCAATTAATGAGAATTTGATGCCACTTTTCTCAGCTAAAACATATACCTCTGAATTATCCCGATCAAGGATGATCATGTATTTATTATCTTCACTTTTAACTTTATCTCCTGCCAACAGGCCCCGCAGCTCTTTTCCACCTTCAATTTGACTATTTGTTAACGTAACACTTTGGGATTTACTCGAATTATTGATTGCAATTATTGACGTTTCACCCTTATAAACTCGTTTATAAACTGCCATTCCCTTTTGATCATAGAGCATTTCCATTGTCCCTCTTGTTAGCGATGGAAGCTGATTTCTTAATTCACTCACCTTGGTAATATAATCAATCAGGTCCTTTTCCGCTCGAAAGCTCATTTGCCCGCGGTTATCCGGGATTTCTCCCCCATTTAAAGCAATTTCACTTCCATAATAAAAGAAGGGGATTCCAGGGGTCGTGTAAAGATAAACCAATGCTGTTTTCCAGCGTGAGCCAGGGAATTGTTTCTTTGCCACAATGTCACTCGTAAATCTTGACGTATATTCGTTATCCATAAAATTTGCCCTTAATAAGGAGTTCAGACCATTATCAGCATCCGAATAAAGTGTGCTGAAAGATTGATCCGTACCTGCAAACGTTTTTCTTAACTTTTCGCTATACGAGTAATCAACTACACTATCTATTCCGGCACTTTCATACTCTTTCAGATTAGTTGAAGTATTTTTTGACATGACTCCCAACAGAAAGAAATCCTTGTTTTCTTTCTTAACTTCAGTTGAAAAATCTGTCCAAAAGCTTACTGGAACATAATTTACTTCTGGTAGACTAAGCCCATCAATATCTGTTTTATTAATCCACCATTTTGCTGCATCAATTAAGTATTTTTTTACTTCAGGGTTGTCCTGATTAAGGTCAGGCAAGCCCTCCGACCAGCCCATTTCAAGCTCCTTCTGATTTTCATTTCCAGCTAGGGTATCCTTTTTTTCATGAAACCAGTCCTGCTTATTAGTATCACTTAACCATCGATGGTCCGCGGCTACATTATTCGTCACAAAATCCATGATAACCTTCATCTTTCGCTTATGCGCTTCTTTTACAAGCGTTTGGAAAGTCTTAATTGTGCCAAAATGCTCGTCTACTTTGTAAAAATCATTCACCCAAAAACCATGGTAGCCATTCTTCGCATTGTCAACTATCGGAGTTAGTCGAATCGAAGTAAATCCCATATCATGGATGTAATCCAATTTATCAATAATACCTTGGATATCACCGCCGTTATATGCTAATGGGTCTTTGGCATTAACATCGATGTCATTTTTTCTATCCCCGTCATTAAAACGATCTACCATGATAGAATAAACGGATTCATCCTGCCACAAACGTTCTTCCTTTTCAACAGCAGCATTTGCAGGAAATGATGAATTTAGTAATAATAGCATTAAAATAAAAGTAATTTTTTTCATAAAGTTATATCCTCCTCTAAAAAAAAGAAGAGGATATCCTCTTCCCTACACCATTTTAATCTAATCAAGTCCTTATTCCAAATTTTAATTCTTCGTTTTATCGGAAATTCATTTTTAATTTACTATGTTAATATTGTAATCCTTAAACCATGTGTGGAGCTGCACAAGATATGCCAATAACTGTGGTCCTGTCATCAACTGCCCAAACCAAGGCTCTTGAAATGAATTTCCACCAGACTTGACGATACTCTCAAGCTGTTCTTTATTAAAAAATTCATGCAATGCTGAGGATTTATCTTGTAATATATTTTCCACCAGTTTTTGAACGGCAATGGTATAGGCAGGATTATGTGTTTTTGGATAAGGGCTTTTTTTCCGGTACAATACTTCCTCTGGTAATATACCTTCAAAGGCTTTTCTAAGAATCCCTTTTTCCCTGCCTCGATACATTTTCATCTCCCATGGGATATTCCATACATATTCGACAAGACGGTGATCAGCAAAGGGAACTCTGACTTCTAGGCTTGCGCCCATGCTCATTCGGTCTTTTCGATCAAGTAATGTCGTCATAAAATTTATCATATTAATATAAAACAATTCTCTGCGCTTGGAATCTTCCCCGCTTTCACCCTCTAGCCTCGGGGTTTCGGCGACCGATTGATAATACTTTTCCATGACATAGTCATTTAATTTTAATTTTTCCTGCCAATGCGATTTCAACAAATTTTGTCTTTCTGATACAGATCTCATCCACGGAAATCCTGGACGTTCTAAGTCTTGTTTTCGATGGAACCAAGGATACCCCCCGAAAATTTCATCCGCACATTCCCCTGAAAGGCTGACAACAAAATCCTGTTTGATTTCCTTACAAAACCACAGTAACGATGAATCCACATCAGCCATCCCTGGAAGATCTCTGACATGTGTAGCTTCCACCAAATCATTGACCAATTGCTTTTGAGTAATAATTTTGTTATGGTGCTTTGTATTAAATTTATCCGTTATCATTTGAATAAATTTCCCATCAGCATCCGGCTGGAATTCATTTGAAGAAAAGAATTTGTCATTACCTTCATAATCGATTGAATAAGTGTGTAACTGTCCCTTATTTTGGTCCTTGAATCCTTTTGCGGCAATGGCAGTGATGATGCTAGAATCTAGTCCGCCAGATAAAAAGGTACTTAGTGGAACATCGGAAACAAGCTGCCTTGTTACCGCATCGGTGACTAAATAACGGACCTTTTCTGCTGTTTCTTCCACATTATCCTTGTGTTCACCACTTTTCACATTCCAATATCTCCAAATTTTTAAACCATTTTTTGAAAATGTTAATGCATGGGCTGGTCTTAGTTCTTTAATCCCTTTAAAAACACCAGAACCCGGTGACCTGGAAGGGCCGATTCCAAAGATCTCAGCAAGCCCCTCTTGATCAATCTCTGTTTTCACTTCTGGATGGGCTAAAATAGCCTTGGTTTCAGAAGCAAATATAAGCCCCTTCTTGTGTTCTCTGAAAAATAATGGTTTAACCCCTAAGCGGTCACGACCAATGAAGAGCTGTTCCTTCTTACGATCCCAGATGGCAAATGCATAAATCCCATTTAAGTAATTTACACACTCTTCCGCCCATTCTATATAGGCAGATAATAGAACTTCTGTATCAGAATGACCTTTAAATGAATATCCTTTAGTATGGAGAACTTTGCGGATATCTTCTGTATTATATAATTCCCCATTGTAGCAAATGGTGTAATCGAAGCCGTCTTTTTGTTTGGACATTGGCTGCCTTCCCCCTTCAGGGTCGACAACAATAAGTCTCTTATGGCCAAAAGCGACATGTGTCTCAGACCAGATGTTGGTCTCATCAGGTCCTCTTTTTGCCAGTGTATTTGTCATTTTGGTAAGTGTACCCGCTTCGTTCTTAAGTGATTTATCAAAATTAATCCAGCCTGTAATACCACACATTTCCTATCACACTCCTCATTAACAGAACTACTGTACATGAATTCATGTTTTTATAGTATTCAGCCCATGGGAAATGGTTAATTGTCCGAATAGAAAAGCGGAGGTCGATGGAGTAAGCCAACAATTCATATGATTTAAAAGATAATACTTTATCTTTCAGTTATAAAATTTCATGAAGATGTCTAAAAAGAATATGATAGCATCTGGGCACGGAGGTTAATAATGAATCGACAACAACGAATGAGACTTTACGATTTTCAGGAAAGAGCATATACAGAAGGAACTGTTGAACAAATTAATGAACAATGGATTTTTTTTGATGAGGAAACAGAAGAAGCTGAAATGTTAGATGATTACCTTCAGCAAGAAATAGAAGTCTTCCGAATGAATCGTTGGAAGAAAGGTAAATTGTATGAAACAGGAAAAGTCCGAATTGGAAACGAAGCAACGATGCTTCGTAACCATGATTTAGTAAGAATTCGGAAACATTTAATTTATTCACTGGAGCGGCTTTTAGATGGGATTAATGATGATGCTTTTTTTCAATTTGTGACCACTTTAAACTCCTTAAACTTTTCTATTTACGATTGCATCTATTGTTACAACCATTTATCCTTCTTATCGGACGAAAATCGAAAGGATGGAGTTAATTTTTTGGTTTTCGATAATCAGGAGCAAATTTGTAATGTCCAGCACCACTTTTGTTACTATGAAAAAGTTAATGATCGATTTGAATTTACATTAAATACCGGAAAACGATTAGTGATCGAAAAAATGATATCATAAGAAAAAGGCATGGGCAGCTCCCACGCCTTTTTTTGGGTACCAATTTAGTTTCCGATATATTTTGAATAAAGCAATTTTGCTTGGACCACATCATTTGTCCCATGTATCAATACACGTGCATCTTTAAATACGACAATAGAAATATCTTCATCAGGAGTAAAACGGATTAAGTAGTCATTTCCTGATACTTTGCCACTTTTCTTGAGATTCGCAGCCAACTTTATTACATCTAAGTCGCGTTTATTTCTTGGATTGATTTGGACTGTATTACGCCCACAAAGTGTCGTATAGGCCACCTGGAGTTCCGAGGATCGATCTAAAAAATCAAATTGATGATTCACACATGTCGGACAATTAGGATTTCTCCCCTCTGAAATATCCATTTGCATGGTGGTATAATCCCATATATCAATTTGTTCTAGATTAGGTGTAGTCTTTTCATCAATTAATATTTTCATTGTTTCCATGGCTTGAAAGGAACCGATAATATCCGTCAATGGTGACAATACGCCAACTGTATCGCAGGTTTCCCCCGTCCCAGTTGGGACATGTGGAAAGAGACAGCGGTAGCAGGGGGTAATTCCGGGTTTTATCGTGGCAAACATGCCTCTCGAACTAACAGCAGCACCATGAACCCAAGGAATTCCGTACTTTACGGCCACATCATTGATTAAAAAACGTGTCATAAAATTATCAGTTCCATCAACGATACAATTAAAATCTGTTAATAATTCTTCCGCATTATCTAGATTTAAATCAGCGATTACTGCATCGACTGTACCAGTAGAATTAATTTGATTTAATCTTTTTTTTGCAGCAATTACCTTTGGGAGCTGTAATTTTGCATCCTCTTCATCAAAAAGTGTCTGCCGCTGCAAATTTGATAGTTCAACCAAATCCCTATCAATTAACCTTATATAGCCAACCCCAGAACGAACCAGATGGTTCGCGATTACCGTGCCAAGTGCACCAACTCCGACAATTGCCACTTTGCTATTTTGCAATTTTATTTGTCCTGACTGCCCAATCTGTTGAAAAAGAATCTGTCTTGAATAGCGTTCTAAATCACTCATGATCCACCTCTTTCCTAAGTTAAAATGTAACCATGCTCCGCAAAAGGAAAAGTTATATTACTATTATCTTACCAAATAATGCTCGATTGTCTTTTATAAATAATTTAATATTAAAAATAATGAAAAAGAGATATAATAAATATTGGGTTTTAGTATAATTTGGGAGGAATCTCTTATAACAATATCTAATATTATAAGAGATTAGTATATATTTTTTTACTATGGGAAAGAGGGGGAAAAACTTTGAATCTAGGCGGTTTTAAAAACAAAGAAGTATTAGTCGACTTAACAAATGGTGTGGTTGATTACAGAGGAATCAACGAAGATGATGCAGTTAAGTACATAGGTGGTCGTGGCCTAGGGGTTAAGTATGTTTTAGATAACGGCCCTGAAGTCGAGCCATTATCTGCAGAAAACATCATTTGTATTATGACAGGCCCTGTCACAGGCTCACGTTCTTCGATGAGCGGTCGGCTTTGTGTTGTTACTAAATCTCCGCTGACTGGTACGGTAACGGATTCACACATCGGCGGGTGGACTGCAGCGCGGCTCAAATGGTCAGGTGTGGATAATATTATTTTTTCAGGAAAAAGTGACAAGCCTGTATACCTATTTATTGAAGATGGTAAAGCAGAGCTTCGTGACGCTTCAAACCTTTGGGGAACGAGCACACGAGCATTTATTCAAGCAATGAAAGACGAACACGGTGAAGAGGACCTAAGTGTAATGACGATTGGTCAAGCAGGTGAAAATACCGTCCGTTTTGCTGCATTTATTAATGAGCATGACCGTGCTGCAGGCCGTGGTGGTACAGCAGCTGTTGCGGGCTATAAAAAATTAAAAGCAATTGTTATCAAAGCTGCTCAAAAAGGCAATTTGCCACAACCAAAATTAGATACCGATTACAAAGATGCCAATAAAAAAGCTGTAAAGGCGATCCTTGATGGCGGCTTAACGGCACCTAATAAAGGCGGATTATCCGTATATGGAACAAATGTATTAACCAACTTGATCAATGAAGTGGGAGCGCTTCCAACAAAGAACTCCCAATTAACACACTGGGATGAAGCAGAGAAACACAGTGGTGAATATTACAACACTAATTTACGTGTTGCTAACAAGACCTGCCATGCCTGCCCAGTTGGATGTAAAATTGAAGTAGAAGTAAAAGATGGGAAGTATAAAACACGAGTAGAGAGCATTGAATTCGAATCCGCTTGGTCACTTGGCTCCAACTGTCTATTAAGTGATGCAGAAGCAATTTCATTTATGATCGACCGCTGTAATGAATATGGGCTTGATACAATTGAACTTGGACATTGTTTCTCCGTTACAATGGAAGCTTTTGAAAAAGGGATTATTACCGAGGAACTAATCTGGGGCGACGCTGATTCTATGATTGAATTAACAAAAAAAATCGCCTTCCGTGAAGGATTTGGCGGCGTACTTGCTGAAGGGCCTGCACGTGCAACTGCACTTTGGGGTGCACCTGAATTATCAATGTCTGTTAAAGGCCAATCCATCCCTGCCTATGATCCTCGCGGCATTCAAGGTATTGGACTTGGTTATGCTACAAGTAACCGCGGTGCATGTCACCTTCGTGGGTACACTGTAGCCAGTGAAATTGCTGGTATTCCTGAACCAACTGACCGCTTAAAGCCAGAAGGAAAAGGCGAATTACTAAAAGTATTCCAAGATATGCTAGCATTCTCAGATTCTATGAATATTTGTAAGTTCTCATCCTTCTCAGAAAACGCAGAGCATTATGCGGAGCAATACAGTGCAATGACTGGAGTTCAACTAACAGCTGAGGATGTTATGAAGGCTGGGGAAAGAATCTATAATCTTGAACGTTATTACAACAATCTTGCAGGCTTTAATAAACGTGAAGATGACTTCCTTCCAAAACGTTTTACAGAAGAACCGGCGTCTGGAAACAGTGCGGGCCATGTAAGCCGGATGGATATCATGCTAGAAGAATATTATCAAGTCCGCGGCTGGAAAGACGGCCTCGTAACAGATGAAAAGCTTCGTGAATTAGGAATTATCGATCCTGAAGTAAAACAACCTGTCTAAGACATTACTTAAGAAAGCTTCTGCACAAATGCAGAAGCTTTTTTTTAATACGTAAGTTTTGACAGCGCTAACGCTATACTTAATTAACCGCCAATTCTTGTTGTTTTATAGCGGTAATTTTTGATTAACACATCTAGAGCATGATCGTCATTTGCACAAAAACGCACTTGGACGGTATTCACCTTAAAACTTGAAGTAAATGAAATTTCCTCTTCGGAGAGTATTTGACCCTTCCAGTTATCCGCTTCATAGACGTAAGGGAACCTATCTGTCCTCTGTAAAGCACCAAGTTCTTCAAAATACATGCCAAGATGTTCAATACTAATACCACGAAACTCTAAATCTCTAATGACCATATCAGCCCCCTGCAACAGGCGGAAAAAGAGCAAATTGATCCTTTTCTTCTACCTTAGTCTGAAGGTCATCAAGGTGGATGATATTTCTCCCGTTTACATAGACATGAACAAACGGAAGCAGTTCCTTTTCAGTTGTAAAGATTTCACTTTTTAATGCCGGAAACATTTCTATCATTTTATCAAGAACATCTATCACCCGTTCACCATCAGGCTGAACGTCTACCGTTACCCCACCACATATTTGCCGGAGATTAGCAAACACTTTTACGAGCATATGGATCTCTCCTCTCTACTTATTTCAATATTAAAACCAAACTAAGCAGTTGTCACGTTGTTTATCATTTTCGCAGATTTAAAAAGGCAGCCGATATGCTCGGCAGCCTTTACTAGTTACATTAGGTTTTATGGGTGTAAAAATGACATCGGCAATCTTCCGCCAAGATATAAAACAAGCAACCATGCGATCACAAATTGAATCCAAAATACAGAAGTCCTTCTCTTATTCGCAACGCGGCTAAGGATCATTTCAAATAATCCGATTACCCATAGCCCGACAACCGCTTTTAATATATACCAAACGTCAATTCTGTAAACAGAAAATAGAAGACCTACACCTGTTGCAATGATAAGCAAATATAATACTCGTAAAATCATTTTAACGATTTTAGCACCTTTTTCTTTCCCACTTTTATGTAAAAAAAGCGCAACAACAAATAAGATTAGTGCTAAAAGCCATGCCGTGATATGACCGTGAATCAAGATAGTTCCTCCTTATGTATGATATTTCATTTATTTCGAACCTATCATACCATAATCAACCAACAAACACGAAAAAAAGTAAGGAAAATATAGTAACAAACTTGGAAGTTCTATCTATCATTTTAGTAGGATTAGAAATAAAACCTAATCCTGAATGGTATTTTGCAGTGTTCCAACCTTTTCAATGGTGACTTCCATCTGGTCGCCAGGGGATAAAAATTTAGGAGGCTTAAACCCTTTTCCTACTCCAGCAGGTGTACCAGTCGCTATAATATCTCCTGGTTCAAGTGTCATTCCGGCTGAAAGAACGGAGATAATCTCCTCAATCGGAAAAATAAAATTCTTTGTATTTGAGTTCTGTCTTACTTCCCCATTTACTCTTGTTTCTATATGTAAATGGTTTGGATTTTCAATCACACTTTTATGGACAATCCATGGTCCCATCGGACAGGTAGTATCTAAGCTTTTACCAATAAAAAATTGCTTGTGTCTTGATTGCAGGTCTCGTGCGGTCACATCATTCAGAATGGTATAACCAAAAATGTAGTCGAGAGCCTCCTCTTTTTTTATCGCCCTTCCCTTTTTACCGATGACGACAGCTAGCTCCCCTTCATAATCAAGTTGATCTGTTACATCTTGATGGTTTAGGACTGTTTCATTGGGTCCAATAACCGTTGTAGGGGCTTTCGTAAAGACCATTACATGTTCCGGGATATCTGCTTCACTTCCCATTTCAATCGCATGTTCTGCATAATTTTTTCCCACACAGAAAATATTCTTGTTTGGTCTTGGAATAGGAGCTAGCAAGGTAACTTCTTCCAAGGAGACATATAAAGATGCAGCATGTCCACCACTAATTACCCAATCGTGCAAAACTTGGACTTGTTCGATAAAACTTTCTCCTAAATCGATACATTCCTGCATTGAAGAAGGAAAACTTCTCTTCCCTGTACTTGCTTCTTCAGCAGAATTTAATAAAAGTACTTTTGATTCATCTTGGTCAACTAAACCAACAAACGTTTCATGATTATGTTCTACCGTTACAAATTTCATCGTTTCACCTCAATTTTTTCATTAATTACACTTAATATATTAAAAGAAACAAATCAAACGAACAAATTTAAATTAAAAAAGGGCCGACTCCTTTATAGAGGTCCGCACTAACTATTCTTGAAAGTTTCTAAGATTTGAAGAATTGCCGGTCCAAGTAAAACAATAAAGAGACTTGGGAAAATAAATAATATTAATGGAAATAGCATTTTTATTGGTGCTTTCATCGCTGTCTCTTCTGCTCGTTGTTTTCTCTGTTCTCTGACTTCATTCGATTGGACTCGGAGCACCCGAACCATGCCTATTCCTAATTTTTCTGCCTGTAAAACATTGCTGATAAAAGCTTTTACAATATCGACATCAAGCCGATTCCTAATACCTGATAGTGCTTGGTTTTTTTTACCTTTTCATCGTTCATTAATAAGTAATGCTGCACTCGATCCTGAACCTTATTTTCTGATAAAAACAACAACCTAAAGATTGACCAGAATAACATAATCGCCGTTAATAGGATGAAGATTAGGAGAAGCCCTATCATTGCCGCCACTCCTCATTTTCTATAAACACGGACGACGGAATATGAACCCTGATGCCTCCAGACGATCATAAAACTTAGGGCGGACACCGGTAGGCACAAGCCTTCCGATTATTTTCCCTTTTGAGTTAAGTCCTTCTTGTTTAAAAGAGAAGATATCTTGGAGAACGATAATTTCCCCTTCCATCCCTTGTACCTCAGTTATATTGACAATTTTTCTTGTTCCGTCCTTTAAACGTGTTTGCTGTATAATCACATCAATTGCCCCGGCAATTTGCTCCCGAATTGCTTTAATCGGCAGATCGACTCCTGCTAAAAGAACCATTGTTTCCAACCGGGCAATCATATCCCTTGGACTATTGGAGTGCCCGGTTGCTAGTGAACCATCATGACCAGTGTTCATTGCCTGAAGGATATCAAGCGCTTCTCCCCCACGTACTTCCCCAATAATCACGCGGTCTGGTCTCATCCGAAGTGAGTTCCTAACAAGATCTCTAATGGAGATGGCTCCTTTACCTTCTATATTAGGAGGACGTGACTCTAGGGAAATCACATGCTCTTGTCCCAACTGAATCTCGGCTGCATCCTCAATTGTTACGATTCTTTCATCATCTGGGATAAAATTTGACAGTACATTGAGTGTGGTTGTTTTACCAGATCCCGTTCCTCCGCTGACAAACATATTTAACCGTGCTTTCACGCAGGCATCAAGAAAAATAGCCATTTCCTCTGTAACTGTTCCAAGGTTAATTAAATCTTCAATCTGATAGGGATCCTTTGAAAATTTCCTGATTGTTATTGTTGGTCCATTTAATGCCAATGGAGGAATGATCGCATAAACACGCGAGCCATCAGGAAGTCTGGCATCTACCATTGGAGAAGTTTTATCTATTCTTCTTCCAAGCGGGGCAACGATTTTGTCTATTACATTCATGACATGTTCATTGTCTCGAAATTGGACTGGCGTTAACACCAACTTCCCTTTTCGTTCACAGTATACTTGGTTAGGTCCGTTCACCATTACCTCTGAAACATCTTCATCTAAAAGTAGAGGATTAATTGGTCCAAAGCCAGTTAAGTCGTTTATTAGTTCATCAACTACTTTTTTTCGATCTATTTGCCCACGGAACTCTTCTTCTTCCTTTATTATTTCGACTGCCATTCCGTCTAACTTTGGAATGATTTCCTCAATTTCCTGCTCTTTTAACTCTTGTAAAATTTTCTTATGAAGAACATTCTTTAATTCCTGATGTTTGTTAGCTTTTTTCGCCATTTCATTTTCCTCGTCCATTAAAGGTATCTTCAACAATTTTCACCTCCGTGAAATAGAAATAGCCCCACCTTTACCAAAGGGGGGATAGAATTCATAGAACAACCATATATACATAGAAAACCTATGCAGACATAGAATATCTATTATGAAACACCCTGATCTTTCGGTAACTGGCTAGCTTAGTGCAAATGCACCTTAGCCCCTGTAGCTTTGCGTCACTGATTTTCATCAGCTTTGCCTTTATCGAGACTCAGTGTTTATTTTTCCGACTGATCTCTTAATCACATAATAGAACGTTCTACCCTTATCGGATATCCTACTATTTTATCATTTCTCATCGTAAATCATAGGTTAATTGAACTATTTTTTATCCATACCCCTAAGAACAAATAAATAAAAGTGTAAATAAACTTAAATGACCTCGGTTTCCAATATATTTGGGCGAATCAATCACATTCCCTGTGCCCATACATAGGATGTAGAAGATACTATGAAAAAAAGGGTGTTGAAAATGCCAGCGATTGTGGGAGTTGCACAGGTCATTACACTTGGCAGCAGTTCTGTTTTCCATATTGGAGATGTTTATAAAATAATGCCATTTTCTACAGCAAAAACCTTTTCCGGTGCTGGTTCCTTTAACACAGGGGAAAGCTTACGGCTCCAAAATAATGTTAGTTCCACGAATACCAATGATTCTGATGTTTACGATCAAGGAATTGCACTTAATGCTTAATGAATGGGTGATTTCAAATGAATTTCTATATCCAGCAGTCCATTCAGATTAATTTTATTAAAATTGGCGGGATTACCAATTCCTCCGTCCTACAAATAGGCAGTGCGGGGATTATCAAACCTACATCTCATTTATATAATACCGGTGGATTTACACAACCCGCACCAAAAACTTCAGGCTCTTTATTAGGGACACCAGCCGTACCATTACAAGCTGCTGTAAGAGAACAAGATAGGTAAGCTCCCTATCATATAGAAATCGATAAACTTATTGGCGAAATAATTGTGAGGTGATTACATGTATCAGGATTATTCCCAATATCTTCAATGGCTACAGATGTGTATTCAAGCACAGGAGCAGCGAATTCTAACTTTAGAGAACGCTCTCCAAAAAATGAAAGAAGATATCAAACAATTAAATGAAAAAAAAGCCATCCATGTTGATAAAATTGAATATAAATTTGATCAATTGAAAGTTGAGACTCTTGAAGGAACATTAAACATAGGTCTAAACCCATCCGAATTATCAGGAATCGAGGACTTCGCAGTACAAAATCAATCCTTAACCACACCAATATCACCCAAGGATCAAATGCAAAGATCAATGAAAATCGAGGAAGCTATTTACAGATATTTAGAAACAGATTTACCTCAATTAGTTGAAAATGCCCAAAGGGAATTAACCGTTCAACCGAATGATGAATATTTATCGTTCATAAAACAAGACATCATTAAACAGCTTCCTATCAGGATTGAACAACATATAAACGCCCATTCCTCTGGCAGCCGCTCTTTTGAAAATGCGCCTTCGGACGATTTAGTTATTGAAGCATTAAAAAAGGAAATTCAAAATGGGGTATTTGTTTTTTTCAGCAATTTACCTGAAAATATGAAAGGGATGAAAACAGAATGAACTTCGAGGTTTATAACCGAGAACTCTTTGTCCAAAACATAAAAATCACTGGGGTGGCAAGCTCATCGTTAGTAATGGTGGGAGATACGGAAACGATCCAATTGGCCTCAACCTTTGATACCCCTGCAGAATCGCTAATCATAGGTCCGTTTGTTCCCCTATCACCGGAGTGACCATCATGTTGCAGAGAACCTCTTGTGTAGACACTATAAATATTAAGATTGCCTCATTTTCCTCTACGGTACAGCTAGGGGATTCCTGTATCATTAATGGACTTTCAAGAGCACTTGCTGTCCAAAGGGAAGCTGAAGTATTTTATGGAAATGAGGGGAATTTATCCTCTTATCGAGTCTTTTCCGAACCTATTCCTTTTCTACCTATCAATGAACCTTTTTCATACTCCCGTCAAAATCCAAACCCACTAATTAAGGTAAGTAAAATTGATATTATCGGGATATCATCATCTTCCCTTTTACACGTTGGGAACAGCCGCCATGTTTCCATGGAGGCTAGAATTAAGCATATTCGACAGTTACTTCCTATTCAAAGAAAAGAAGAAGAAGTAGTGGAAGAACAGGGACAAAGATAAAAGCATAAGTTACTTTAAGGGAAAATGCCGGGAATATACTAAAAAGGATGTTTGTCATGCCAGCGATTATTGGTCCTGTCCAAATCGTTCACGTAAGTGGAGGTATAGTGCAATTTGGAGATACCGTGTATATCTCTCCAAAGAGCACCTCAAAGACAAATGCTGGTTCAGGTGCATTTAATACTGGTGGATTTATCGTATCGAATTCCGGATTAAGTGGAACCAATGTTCTTGATACCAAGTTAATTGACCAGCCAATTGTCGGGAATAATTAAAAAATGACATAAACCATCCTAAATGGTCTATGTCATTTTTTGTTCGTTTAATCCTTTTCAACCTTCAAAATATGTGCTCCATCAAAGAAAAACAAGTACCTTTCTGTGACCTTTCTTTTCCATATTTGTTCAATTGCTCTTGTATATAAGTTAATTTGCATCTTGTAACGGTCTTCAAGTATGGACTTTGCTTGGTCAAACCCACCTTTATACCTGTCGGAAATTTGATCCGTTTTATAATCGACCAAAATAAGACCGTTTTCTTCCTCAAAGACACAGTCAATGATCCCTTGTACAAAAACAGATTCTTCTTCATCCTTCCAAGTGGGGTACACATCACGAGCAGGCATGGAAAGGGTAAAGGGAACCTCTCTGTTGATTGCTTTTGCGTTAAAATATCTAATCCCTAAATCTGAATGAAAGAATTGAACAATTAAATTTTTATCAATGACCTCTGCTTGGTCAGAGGTTAACAATTCGTTGTTTACCATCCATGTTAACTGTTCCTGGAGAGATTCTTGACTAACTGAATTGGTTAAATCTACGTGCTGGAGAGATTCTTGACTAACTGAATTGGTTAAATCTACGTGCTGCATAACCATATGCATGGCAGATCCCCGTTCAGCTGGACTTAATTGCTTTTCCTGCATAAATTTCGGGCGTTTAACTATCGACTTTTTATAGCGATTCACATGGTTCACAAGGTCCGTCCCACTTTGTTCATCTGCCATTTCTCTTTGGCGTTTCATTTCAGAAACGGATTGCTTGGAGCGATGGGCTGCGGCACTTGGGAAGGAATATTCCCAGTCTAAGCGCGACTTAATTTCTTCAACAAATGGCGACGTGGCTGGGACATGTTCCCCTTTTTGGACCATTTCAAGAAATTGGTCTTCATTCATTCCGATTTCTAATTCCGTCTTCTTGATTTCTTCTGCACTTATTAGTGAAATTTTCCATGAAGAAGGATGACTTGTAATTTCCTCAGGAACAAGGGCATTTCCCGTACCACTAAGCCTTAGTTCATTGGCGTCCTGATGGCGAACAAGCGCTGGTCCAATCCAGTCAATATAGCTTGAAACCGCTGCCCGCTCATAATCCTTTAACAACCATTCTGTATGGGAGGAAACTTCATTCCATTGGTCGATTTTTTTTTGCGCATCTTTAAGCGTAGCCGTTAAATAAAGTTTTTCTTTCGCCCTTGTCATCGCCACATATAACACGCGCATTTCTTCCGCGAGCATCTCCATTTTCTTTTTTCGCTTAAAAGCAATTTGTGGTAAGGATGGGTAAGAAATCCTTTTTTCCGCATTTACATACTTAGATGCAAATCCGTATTCTTTATCGAGCATATATGGTTTCCGAACATCAGCCATATTAAAAGTCCGTGCCATTCCCGCCATGAATACAACGGGAAATTCAAGTCCTTTACTACTATGGATGGTCATAATCCGAACAACGTCTTCTTGCTCACCAAGTGCCCTTGCTGCACCAAGATCGTCCCCTCTTTCAATCATTCTCTCGATAAATCGAAGAAACCTGAACAGTCCACGGAACGATGTTTGTTCGTATTGTCTAGCTCTGTCATATAATGCCCGTAAATTAGCTTGACGCTGTTTTCCCCCTGGTAAACCGCCGACAAAGTCATAAAACTGGGTATCACGGTAGAGCTGCCAAATTAACTCCGACAACGAACCCTGCCTTGCCACCCCGCGCCAATCTGTTAGAAAGTCATAAAAGCGGCGCAGCTTTTCGTAAAATTCGGCCGTATTTTTGGCTTCTTTACTCTTGCAAAAAGCGGTAACAGCCTCCCAAAAAGAACCTCGCTTCTGATGAATGCGGATGATTGATAGTTCTTCTTCGTTCAACCCAACGATGGGTGAGCGTAAAACAGCTGCAAGCGGTATGTCTTGGAAGGGATTATCAATAACTCGTAGTAATGAAATCATAATTGCCACTTCGGTTGCATTAAAATACCCTGTTGAAAGATTAGCATAAATAGGAATCCCTTGTTGCTTAAACTCTTCGATAATTTGCGGAGCCCAAGTCATTGAACGGAGCAGGATGACTGTATCCCGATACATAAACGGCCGATTGGATTTGGTTTTTGTAGTATATACCGGTGCTCCACTTGCTACTAGCTCTTTTATTTTAGAAGCAATTATCCTCGCTTCGAGTTGGGATTGTTCAAGACCGATAGCATCAAATTCTTCTAGTTCTGACACCTCTGTCTCGCCTTCCGTTACAGGCGACCCATTATCCTGTGCATTTTGATCAATAAGCAAAAGTTCTACCGGATAGGGCTCGTCGTCTGGATACGGTGCGCCAGCACGCAACTCTGCCGCCTCATCGTATTCGATTTCACCAACTTTAATCCCCATAATTTGTTTAAATAAATAATTGGTTGCATCGAGCACTTCTTTTCGGCTTCGGAAATTTCTTGCTAGATCAATACGTAGTCCCGTAGAATCTCCGTCGGCTTTAAAGCGATTATACTTGCCTAAGAAAAGGTTCGGCTCAGCCAAACGAAAGCGATAAATCGACTGCTTAACATCTCCGACCATAAACATATTACCATTCAACTCATCCTTTTTAGTTACAAGCTTTAGGATGGTTTCCTGGACCATATTAGTGTCTTGATATTCATCGCAATAGACCTCTTTAAAATGCCTTTGGTAAGCGAGTGCCGCCTCGGATGGAAGAAATTCTCCCTCTGCTGAGATTTCCTTTGTCAAAATTGCAAGGCAGTAATGCTCTAAATCTGCATAGTCTACAAGCCCTTTTTCTCTTTTTACCTTTTCAAACCGCAGAGAAAATTCTTTGATAATATGAACTAGCGTTTCTATTAACGGCCGCATCTCATCCATATCACGTAAAAAGCTTTCAGGCTTTCGCGTAAATAGCTCTTCTTTGATATCTTGGATTTTTTTCTTCGCTTTTTCTCGAAGTTTTTGGGCCTTCTCTGTCAGCTCTTTATCATAGTGGTCACCTTTCACTTGCTTTGCCCGTGAAAAAGACCAGGTCTGCATTGCTTGATATAGAGTTTCCCATGAGTCCTGCTTGGCAAGAAGAAGAGTATCAATTATCTTTAAATCATCTAAAAAGTTTTCAGCTCTCGGTGCCGGTCCGCCAGGGAGCTTTGTTACTTCTAATCCCCGCTTAATCATTTCTCTGGAAGCTTCTAGTTGCAACTCAATATCAAAAAGAAGTGCCTGAATAAAGGAGAGTTCGGCTAGATTATTAATTGCTGAAACATCATACATACGAATGATTGACTTTAAATATTGGTCCGGTAAGGGATTGGAGCGAGCAAAATCGTATATCGACCGTACAATATCCATTAATGCAGCATCACTTCGATCACTTGTGAATGAATCGACCAAGTTGAAGAATGCCACATTATCTTTTTTCCCGTATTCTTCTTCAAACAACTCGTCCATCACTTCATCTCGGATTAATTGTGCTTCTGTTTCATCGGCAATTCGAAATCCAGGATCGACATCGATTAAGTAATAATACTTTCGAATCACTTCCATACAAAAGGAATGAAGTGTTGAAATCGATGCTTTATTTAATAAGCTCAGTTGCTTTCTTAAATGGCGCGACCACGGGTCTTCATCAATGGCTTTTTCTAATGCTTCCCCAATCCGATGGCGCATTTCTGCAGCAGATGCATTCGTAAAGGTCACCACCAATAATTCATCGACATTCATCGGGTCTTCTTTTGACAGGATTTTTTGGATCATTCTTTCCACTAGGACAGCCGTTTTTCCCGAACCTGCTGCTGCTGCAACTAAGATGTCTCGATCCTTTGACATAATTGCTTTCCATTGGTCGTCTGTCCATGTCACGTCTTCTGGTTTAGGGGGTATGACGAAATTTCTCAAGATTGACGTACCTCCTTCCTAATTAGTTCTAAAACATCTTCCTTCGAGTGTGGTGTGAGAACCCGGAATTGATTCGTTTCAATTGATTCATCAAATTGACATACTGATTTATAAGAACAAAATGTACAAGGTGTTTTGTCCTTTAATTTATATGGAGCAATGTCTATTTGACCATCAATAATGGCGTTACCTGTTTTCTGATATAAATTCCGGACATACGTTTTCAAATCGTCAAATTCCGATAAACTGGCAACCTTGGATTTTTTGGATAAATTTCCATCCTTTTTTATTCCTGCAGCAATAATATGCGAATCACCAGATTCAAGTGTTTGATCCATAAGCCGGATCACATTTTGATCGCTTAACATTAATCCATTCATCTTAAACTTTTTCATCATTTCCTTTTCAATTTCATCAATCGTTAGCATTTTAGTTGTATTAATGAATGGATTATGGACGTGAAAATAGAGGACACCCGCAGGACTAGCTTTCATCTCAACCAATTCATTCGAATGGGTCATGACAATATCAAGGTAGGTTAACATTTGCAGGGCAAGTCCATAATATACTTCGCTAAAATTGACATCCTTTTCACTTGATTTATAATCAATCACTCGTAAAAAGACGCTGTCGTCTTCCGCTTTTGCCTGGTCGACTCTGTCAATTCTTCCGGCCAATTCCATTCTCTTTCCATTTTTCAGTGAAAATGTTAGTGGCGGCAGTTTTCCATTGGGTCCAAAGCCTAATTCCAAACCAATCGGTGAGAATCCACTTACCTTTGCATGCTCACTTAATACGACAGAAGCGCGTGTAATAATTTGCTCCAATTTCCGTTTAATATAATGATGGCGCTCTGAGCTTAACAATATTTCGTTTTGCAGTTTAGGGGCTAGTGACTTGACCGCTTCCTTAGAAAGGTTTTCACATTGTTTCCTCGATAGCTCGGCCCAAGAAAGGTTTTGTTCATTAACAATATCTGCAATCTGCTTTAATGCCGCATGAAACAGCTCCCCAATATCCGGTGCCTCCAAACGAAAAACTTGCCGGTCACGAAGCTTTAGTCCATGCTGAGCGAAATGAGAAAATGCGCAGGAGTTATATAATTCCATTCTAGAAACACTGGCTTGAATGGCCTCACCATATAATTCATCCGCTGAGTCTTTAGAGAGCTGTACGGCTAAATTTGTATAAAAAAGGCTTGAAAACACTTTTTGAGCTTTGGCCTTTCCAGAACTTCCAAGGTAATAGTTATATACATCCCACCATAAATTTGAAATGGGGTACCCTCGCTTTTTCCATTGAAGCTGTGCATTAAGATAGGATAATGTCGTCGTAAAATTTGAAATAAAGCCTAGTTGACTTGATTCCGAAACCTGTGATGGGTCTGTCACATAAAATAGCTCAATAGCATCAGGAAACATATCTTTTATTCTCTTAATATACGAAGATGGAATTAACGCTTTTCCTTCATCATTCGCAAGTGGATAACTAACATAAAGGGCTTCTGATGGTGCCGTAAAAGCTTTATAAGCAAGAAAATTTTCATCCAGCAAACGTGTCCGGCTGCTTGGTGCGATTTTAACACCTGTTGATAGGAGCATTTCCCTGTCTTCATCAGAGAGGATTCCTTCATCAGATATTTTTGCAGGCAAAATTCCTTCATTGACGCCAACTACGAATTCTACTTTGATTTCATTTAGCCTTGATTTTTCTAAATCTCCAATCAGTACCTGATCAAGTGCCGGCGGAATAAGTGAAAAATGTAAGGATTCAAATCCTGACTCTAAAACAGCAGCAAACGCCTTTAATGTGACTTGCTCTTCCCCTAGAATTTCAACATATTGGTCCAGGAGATCAATCACAGCATTCCATACTTGTTCATGCTCCCGCATTTTTACAAGATTACCTTTTTCTTCGGCAGCTGCTTTCCATTTTTCAAGCTTTGTTGGGACATCCAATTCCTCTAGCAGCAAATAGATGGCTTCACAAAACTTTCGGCCTGAATCCGCTTTTTTCAAACGTCTTGATAACCGTAAAATGGGTGCAGTTACCATAAGCTTTAATTCATTTAACTCTTGTTCCATTTCTTTTTCAAGGTCTGTTTGCGAGTTTACCTCTAATTCCAGTCCTCGAATGCGTCGATAGCTCCAACGCTCTTTTTTCGTCCATTTACTTCCGTTAATTCCGTAAGCTAAACAATAATTCTCTAGTCTATCCATTTTCTCACGCATTTTTGCTGGCTTTTCTTGAAGGGGATATAGCAATTCTGTCTTTATCACTCTGAACACCGGCTCATAGCGCCAGTAGGAATTAATGACTTCAAGGCTTGAGCGAATGAATTCGATCAATGGATGGTTCAGCATCGTTCTTTTTTGGTCAATAAAATAGGGAATCTGATAATCGTCGAAAACTGGTTCAACAATCTCATGATAGTCCCCGCCATTTCGAATTAATAAAGCGATATCCCGGTACCGGTATCCCTTTGTCCTTACTAATTGGCGAATCTCTCTTGCAATCCCTTCAATCTCAGCTCTACGGTTTACGGCTTGGCAAATATTAATTTTTGTCTCACCAACATATGATACTGCGGGCCGGGCATCAAATTTTTCTTCAAAGTGACTTAAAGACGGCTCAGTCCATTTTCTTTGTTCTTTTAGAACAACAGACTGCTCGATTTCAATACCATTAGCTTTAGCTAAATTATAGAGAGAATAACTAGTCTCACCTGATAAGCGAAACAGATCAAGCTCATCCGGTGGAGAATCAATCGAGAGGTGATCAGTCGTCAATGCAATTGAAACGTCTTTACAATGTTTCATCAATTCGATCATTACTTGATATTCCTGCGGTGAAAAACTATAAAAACCATCAATATAAATTTCTGCATCTTTTAAATATGAAGAGAAGGATACTTTCTCGGATAGGAGTTGAAAGTAATCCTCCGAATCGATATATTTACCAAATACTTCGTCCTCAAACTTTTTATAGATCATTTCTAAATCTTGAAGTTTATCATTTAAGGCATTGGTATCTTCACCCGATAAGGATGAGCCTTGAATTAGCTCCTCTGGCCTAATACAGTAACGTTTAAATTCTGTTATCATTTGCTCAAGCTTCTGGATAAAACCATTCTTATCTGCAGCTCGCTGAAAAAGCTTTAGTTGTTCCTTTTGCTCATCGATGATTTTGCGTATTAACATACTCATCCCGACACTACTTAAATGTGTTCGGCTAATCCCGCCTGTTTCTTGCAAGATACGCCAAGCCAAGCGGGAAAAACTATAGACTTGGGCACGAATCATTCCGCTAATTGCCGGGTCAGTTGCCAAGCGATATTCAGATAAAAACGTCATCTGTTCTGGAACGATATAAATGATCGGTGTCCCATCTGGATTTTCCACAAGCCGCCCCTTTATTTCATCAAGGAACATAGCTGTTTTTCCGCTTCCTGACCGACCGATTACCATTCTTAATGACATATAAAAACCTCGCTTTCCACAACCACTCATAAACTTTATATCTCTCATTCTATCATAAAACAAGCACAAACGTTTGTATTGCCATAAAACAGATTAGAGGCAGAAATGGTAATTTTATGACAGAAAAAAACACGATTTAATCATCGTGCTCCTCCCTTAAACTATTCATCTAAAAATGGACGTCCATTTCATTTAATGGCCAATAACGTAAATCAACTTTGCCGACAACTTGACTAGCTGAGATAAAACCGAATTGGCGGCTGTCCCAACTACCTAATCGATTATCACCAAGGACAAACAATTTCCCATCAGGAACTATATTTTCACCGGTTATTTCCTTTAAACTGAAATCTCCAGTAATCCTGATTCCAGGTGATTTTTGTTTATAAACATTTAAAAATGGCTCCTCATACTTGTGCCCATTTATATACAATAGATCATCTCGATATTCAATTTTATCCCCTGGCAGCCCAATAATACGTTTGACAAAGTCCTCTTTTTCATTGGCATGAAAAACGATGACATCAAATCTGTTCAATTCCCCGACTTGATAACCAAGCTTGTTGACTACCAGTTTGTTACCATCCTGTAGCGTCGGCATCATCGATTCGCCTTCTACCACATAATTTGAAAAGAAAAATGTACGAATAAAAGCAAAAATAATGATACCAATCGCAAAAGCCTTTGCCCATTCCATGCCTTCCTTTTTCCATTCAATCTTCATTAAAGCTCCTCCGTTTCTCCTGCTTATAATTTCTATCTATTTCACCATTATGGTCAGTTTCCGTGCCCTTATTCATTCTGCCTTCAATTCTTTTACCAACATACCAAAGAATGAAAATAACAAGCAAAACTACAACAGTCCGAAGAGGCTTCGTCAGTAATGACTGAATATCATAGCCAACAAAACTAATCGTGAAAATCATCACCATTTTCCCAATACACACGGACAGCATGTATTGGGAAAATCGAATTTTGGAAAGACCAGCGACAATGTTAACAACTGCCGAGGGTGTAAATGGAAAACAAAGCAGTAGAAAGAGTGGGCCAAACCCATGACGATCTACCCAGTCCATTAGCTTACGGACTTGAGGGTGCTTAGGTAAAAAGGATAATAACCTTTTTTGCCCATACCTTCTAATAAGCGAAAATACGAGCATTGCTCCGATACAGGCTCCAAGCCATGAATACAAAAATCCTAACCAAAGTCCAAAGGCACTGGCATTAGCCATTACAAATAAAAACAATGGGAGAAATGGCAAGAATGCTTCAATGACAATAAGCAATATACCTGGTATGGGTCCAAGGGCTCGGTATTCTTGAATAAGACTCATAATATGTTCAAGCGTAAACCATGCTTTTAGTGATTCAATATCCATCCGGTTTCTCCTCATTTTTACTAATTAGCTGTGCCTATGATTACTTTGTAATAAATTGATGGAGTGCCTCTTTATTTTTTTCGGCATCGATCTCTAATACGGCTCCCTCCCCTGAAATTCGAGCATCGGAATAGCTATTTTCAACAGGAATCCGTAACGTATCGATATTTCCTCGATCATTCGAAAAGAAATCTTTAGCCATAAATGTTATGTCGGAAGTGCTCATATTTGTATTCACATAAGGCGTGACAACTCCAATTAGCTTCGGGAGTTTTGGAATCGTTTGGAGGCCCATCAATTGGTCCCCAATGGCCTTAACCGCTTTTTGTTGACGTTCTACCCTTCCAAAATCACCAATCGCATCATGACGGTAGCGGACATACCCGAGCATTTCTGCTCCATTTAATTTTTGTAGACCTGGTTCTAAAGTGACATCAATATTTTTTGACATTTTCTTTTCCACATCTATCTCTACACCATTGGGGAATGCTTCATCAATTAGTTGCACAAATCCTTGAAAGTCCACAATGACATAGTATTGGAGGTCAATATCAAAATTTTGCTTAATCGTTTGTCTCATTAATTCTGGACCACCGCGTGCGAATGCGGAGTTAACTTTATGCTGTCCATGCCCCGGAATCTCAAGGTAACTGTCCCTCATAATAGAAGTTAGTTTAAATGTTCCTTTGTCTTCATTATAATGAACAATCATGATTGTATCTGCCCGAGATTTTTCCTTTCCTCTAGCATCACTACCAAGCACAAGGATATTTGTCCCTCCATACTGATCCTTTTTTCCTTCGAAAGCATAGACAACATTTGATGCTTTGTTATTCATTTTTTTTAATGATTGGTTAACGCCCTGCTTGTATTGATAATAAGCATAACCTGCCCCTGCACCTATTAGCAGTAAGAAGACAAGTAAGACGGATGGCCATCTTCTCTTTTTCTTGGTTTGATATTTATCAGATCTCATTGTTTATCACCTATTCATCCAGGTTTTTTATTCTCCTAAATTTATGACTGTTTTTTCTTTTTTCAGGGTTTCTTCATTTAATTCATTTTCCCCTATCAGTTATCCTTCTATTAATAAAAACTTTCTCATATATCAACTAAACATTTCAATAAATAAAACTCGTCCAATGACGAGTTTTTGTAAATGGAAAGTCCTATTGCTTTTGACGGTTCTTTTTTGTAAAATAAAGAAGAACGTTTGTTCGATTAATATAGAAAGGTGTGACTGAAAAAATGACCAGAATCCCCGAAGATGATCGAGACATAATGGAAAAGGCTATGTATTTACCAATGGTTCTAATTATCTTAAACAGGGATTTAACTGTAGTTGCAAATAGCCCGTTTAAATTAAAACAACCATATTTGGATTTGATTGAGGAAACGATGAAGGAGATCCAAAGGGAACTTGCTGAGGTAAAACTATATATGAAAAAGAATAAACTTCAGGTGATTGAAACAAAACGGGACGATGCTTTTACGTTATACAGGTTTATTTATAAAGGCTATGAAGAAAATCATAATTACTTTAATCCAAGAATCCGCAACAAAGTTCAAGAATTAATGGAGGCCTATTTATTAAAAAAACATCTGTCCCGTTAATAGTTAAGAAAATTCAACCCTTTATTTCGGGTCTTTTAAATGGGAATCAGCATCATATTCACGGGATCTTTCCAAGGCATTTAACGACTGGGGCCCGTTAGGCTGATAAAATAACTTTCTCCCATTACTTTCTATTCTTTGCAAAAGTTTTGTTTTTAGTAATGAGGTTCTTAACATTTGCCCCTCAATTGTACCAATTGAAACTGGAAAAACATGAGATTGCTTATTGCGGAAAATAATCATCGTTTTCTTAGAGGATACGCGACGATAACACTCCACATGCTCAAGTGAAATCCATATACACTCAGGAGTTTGCGGCGATACGGTAGGAAAAAAATAGATGTGGTTAATTGGTTCAATAACAATTGGGATTTTTCGAGAATAGCCAATTAGTTGTCTTGTTCCCTTTTTCCTGCTTTCGTAATCAACACCAAAATAAACGCAGCCTTTTTTGATGATATCCAATGGCTTAAAGGGTGACAAGAATTCATCTTCTAATTCTACAGCACGTGAATAAATTTTCCCTCCATATGTCACCGGTTCTACAAACATCGTCCACGTATTTATCTCATATTCTTCGATTTGAGGATGCTTCAACCCATTCAACTCCTTTTCATATTATCCACCATATCTTACCACTACTGGTTTTTAATTCCCTCACTTTTCTGAATTGTTCCTAATTTATTCACAAAATTCATGTAAAGAAATATTTATCAGAAAATTATAAAAACTAATGATATTCTTCCAAAAAAACCATATAATTTTAAAAAGCAACAGGGGTGATTTTCATGAATGAAAAATCATACACGGAATTAATGAAACTAGGAGCCATGAAACGAAATCGTCTAAAGGAGAACTTCGTCCAAGATTTATACATCGAAATGCTGCTGTCCGAAATTCAACTAAAAGTAGAAAAAGAAAAATTATTACAGAAAATTGATGTGGCCATTGATTGTCAAGACAAAAAGTCATTCCTCCTTCTATCCGGACAGCTCAATGAAATCAACAAACGATTTGGAACGTAGAATTTTGTTAAAGCCGTCATAGATGACGGCTCAGGCTGTCGAGAAACTTTCGACAGCCTCTTATTTTCTACAATAACTTTAATAATTCACCGCGTTAATTCGTTATAATATTATTAATATATAGGCTTTTCAACATGTCTGTTGATTTGCGCTCCAGGCACTTCGCTTTCCGCGGGCGTGCCGGGGAGCCTCCTCGGCGCTGAAGCGCCTGCGGGGTCTCCCCTGCCCCGTACTCCCGCAGGAGTCTGCGTGCCTTCCGCGGAAATCAACAGGGAGGTAATCAACCTAAAGAATTGCAACACACTTTTTCTAGCCTTGCTAATTGTGTTGCAATCTTTTTCATATTTTGGCAGGCTGCCGTAAGGAGAGCCTGTTCGCTTGCTTTCTTCAATCCCCGTAACCGGCAATAGCGAAGCCCGTGCAGCTCTTTTGAGTCTGCGAAGCTTCGCTCAATTTTTTCCTTTCTAA